>CAYXUA010000032.1:0-12349 GCA_964468015.1 uncultured Clostridium sp.
TAATTATATATAATGTTAAAGAAAAATGTGATATAATAACACCAAATTAATTAAGAGGGAAGATATGGCAAAAAAATTATTAATAACAGAGAAACCGTCTGTAGCAATGGAATTCGCAAAGGTTTTGAAAGCAAATGGTGTAAGAAAAAATGGATATCTAGAATCAGAAGAATGGGTTATAACATGGTGCGTAGGACATTTAGTTACAATGTCCTATCCAGAAAAGTACGATGAGAAATATAAATATTGGAGACTAGAAACTTTACCATTCTTACCAGAAGAATATAAATATGAAGTTATACCAGCAGTAGAAAATCAATTTAATATAATAAAAAGCCTATTCGATAGAGAAGACATAGACACAATATATGTTGGTACTGACTCTGGGCGTGAGGGAGAATATATATATAGACTAGTAGCACAAATGACTAATGTGCAAGGAAAAGAGCAAAAAAGAATATGGATAGACTCACAAACAGAGGAGGAAATATTAAGAGGAATAAAAGATGCTAAAACTCTAAGTGAATATGATAGCTTATCAGATTCAGCGTATTTAAGAGCAAGAGAAGACTATCTAATTGGAATTAACTTTTCGAGGCTATTATCCGTAATATACGGGAGAAGAGTAGCAAGTCAAGTCGGAGAAGAAAGAATTGTAATATCTGTAGGAAGAGTAATGACTTGTGTATTAGGGATGGTAGTTCAAAGAGAGCGTGAGATAAGAAATTTCGTAAAAACGAAATATTATAAAATAACTCGGAGATTTTGGAAATGAGGACAGCAATTTCAAAGCAGAATGGAAAGTTGATGAGGGCTCGACAGTATTTAACTCTAATAAATTATATAATGACAATGGATTTAAAAAGCTAGAGGATGCAGAAAAATTTATAGAAAGTATAAAGGATAAGAAGGCTGCAGTTTTAGAGATTAAGAAAAGTAAACAAAAAGAGAACCCACCACTATTATTCAATTTAGCTGAAATACAAAATGAATGTACAAAACTGTTCAAAATAAAGCCAGATGAAACACTAGAAATAATACAAAGTTTATACGAAAAAAAGCTAGTAACATATCCAAGAACAGATGCAAGAGTATTATCGACAGCTATAGCAAAAGAAATAACGAAAAATCTAAATGGTTTAGCTAAGAATTTTAAAGATGAAGAAATTCAAGTATATATAAACAAAATGGTTACAGAGAAATATAAAACTGACTTAGTTAAAACCAAATATGTAGACGATAGTAAAATAACTGATCATTACGCAATAATTCCAACAGGGCAAGGGTTAGAAAATTATGAAGGATTAACAGATCTTAATAAGAATGTATATAAATTAATAGTAAAAAGATTTCTAGCAATTTTCTATCCAGCAGCAGAATTTAATAAAGTAAATGCAACCATTGGAATAGAAAAAGAAAAATTTTATGCAAGCGGAAAAGTATGTACCAAAAAAGGCTATCAAGAAATTTTAAAGAGTAATAAAAAAACATCAGACAATGCAGAAAATACTGAGAATATTGAAATATTAAACAATCTAAAAAAAGGAATGGAAATAGAAGTAAAAGAGTTAGGAACAAAAGAAGCTGAAACTTCACCACCAACCAGATATAATTCAGGTTCTATTATATTAGCAATGGAAAATGCAGGAAAGCTAATTGAAGAGGAAGAATTAAGAGAGCAGATAAAAGGTGCAGGAATAGGAACTAGTGCTACAAGAGCTGAAATAATAAAAAAATTAGAGAAGATAAAATATATAGACATAAATAGCAAAACTCAAATAATAACTCCAACCAAAAAAGGTGAAACAATATATGATGTAGTAAATATGTCAATGTCAGACATGCTTAATCCAAAGCTTACAGCTAGTTGGGAAAAGGGGCTAGAAATGGTAGCAAAAAAAGAAATAAAGCCAGAAGAATTTATGCATAAATTAGAGAAATATATTAAACAAAAGGTAGATAAATTGGTGATAAAATACTAAAAAATGATTGACAATTGCTGGAAAAGTGTTATAATAATCCATATTAATTTTAGTATTACCATAGACAAAATTACAGGAAGGAAGTTGCATCATGTGTAAAATTGAAAATGAATTTCGGGAAGAAGAATTGACTCAAACAAAAGAAAATAGCCAACAGCAAATAACGGGATACTTATGGCTATTTTATGAAATGAATCCAAGAGAAATAAAAAAAGTAGATATATCTATTCCATTTATAAATGAAGTAATGGAAGAATTTATGACAGAAGAAGAACGGCAATTATTATGTTTATATGCCGGATTAAACGATGGGGAAAAAAGAACCTATACTAGTGCAGGTGAAAAATATAACATGCCTCGTACAAAGGCCAGATTTTTTATAGGAAGAGCAATACGAAGAATTAGAAAATTAAAAGATATGGGATATATATCTGATGATTTTACGGTAATTAAGAGAAGGCAAAAATCTATAAAGGAATATTTTCAATTAAAAGGGATTAAATGGTAAAAAAGCTCTGTGTTTGTTCACAGAGCTTTTTATGTTAATAACTTGTTTCTAAAAGATTAATTTTTTAGTAGTTTTAATATGCAAAATGCTCCATTCTTGAAAAATTATGTAAAGTATGGTAAAATAAATGCATATAAATTATCAACTATTACCACTAAAAATGATGATTTGTGTAGACTTAAATAAGAGGAGGACATCATGAGAATTAACCAAAAAATTTACAGAAAATATGTTAACAGAGTAAAATCAGAGGAGGGCACTCAAAATTATACATTGGAAAGAAAAATTGCTTATCTATATTTGTATGAGAAACTACGGATAATGCTTTACTGGGAAAAAACCCCTAAAGATAGTATTTCAATAGAAAAATTGGATAGAGTTCTAACTGAGTTTCTTACACCAATAGAGAGAAAATGTATAGAAAGTTCTTTTGGGCTTAAGGACGGAAAGCCAAAAACTTTTGAAGCAATGGAAGCGGAATTTCAAGCAAGCAAGATTGTGCTGAGAAATAATGTTTTAGAAGCAATTGAGAGGATACAAAATCTTGCATGTATGGATTATATATCGCTAGATTTAATGGAAATTAAAAAGAGCCCAATATCTGAAAAATGGAAAGGAAGTATTTTTGATTTTTCTCCGCATATAGCAAAAATCTTTATGAAGTCATATATAGACTTAGATAGACTTGCAAGTATGAATGAAGAAAGATTGAGAAAAATAAAAGGTATTGGAGATGCATCAATCAAAGAAATAAGAGCCTATTTTATGCAAAGAGGTTTACAGTGGTAATAGAAAAATGCTCAAGATTAATTCTTGGGCATTTTTTATATAAAATATTTTACAAAAAACTTGTACAAAACATATAAATGTGATATAAATAAACATAAGATTACAGAGGGGCGTGATTTTTGCATGGAAGAAAATATAGATAACAAAAAAACCATACTAATAGTTGATGATGAAAAACCAATAGTTGAAATACTTATGTATAATCTTCAAAGAGAAGGATATAACACATTAGAAGCAAATGATGGGTTAGAAGCAGTAAATATTGCATTAGAAAAGAAGCCAGATTTGATTTTATTAGATATAATGTTACCAAAAATGGATGGTTTAGCAGTATGTAAAAGAATAAGACATTCACTTCCGAATGTACCAATTCTAATGCTTACAGCAAAATCAGAAGAGATAGATAAAATATTAGGGCTAGAATTAGGTGCAGATGATTATATAACAAAGCCATTTAGTGTAAGAGAACTTATGGCAAGAATAAAAGCAAATTTAAGAAAAATAGAAGCAAATAATTTAAAAGATGATGTAAAAGATGAAATAAATAGTAATGTGATGCAAGTTGGAGATTTAAGCTTGAATTTAGACAAATTTGAAGTAAAAGTGAAAGGACAGCCAGTAGATTTAACACTAAGAGAATTTGAAGTGCTAAAGTATCTTGCAGGACAACCAGGACAAGTTGTAACAAGAGAAATACTACTTGAAAAAGTTTGGGGATATGAATATTATGGAGATATAAGAACAGTAGATGTTACAGTAAGAAGAATAAGAGAAAAAATAGAAAAAGATACATCAAACCCAAAAATTCTTATTACAAAAAGAGGAGTAGGTTACTATATTGCAACATAGTAAATAATATAAATTTAGGGTGGCAAGAGGCTACCCTAAAATTTTCTTAAAAGAGGGTAAAAAAAGTGAAAAATATACAAACACAAATAATATTAATATTTACAGTACTAGGAATTGCAGTATTGCTTGGATTAGGAGTTTTTTATACATATCAATTACAAGGGCTAGAAGCTAATGTAATTGCAAATGGAGATTTAGCTGAAGTAATAAATAAAGAAATACAACAAATAAAAACAATAACTCTATATGCAATAATTGTATTCATTATTATTGCAGTGGTTATAGGTATTTTTATTCGTAAGCTTATAATAAAACCAATATATAAATTAACAAAAAATGCAACTGACATAGCAAAAGGAAAAATGATAGACATGAACAACATGATGCCACAAAAAAATAGAACAGACATTGATGAGCTAGTACAAGCTTTTTACTTAATGAATAAAGAACTAAATGAAAGATTTAATGAAGCAACTAGACAGAAAAAGCAAATAGAAACTATCCTTCTACATATGACAGATGGACTAATTGCATTTGATATAGATGGTGAAATAATACACATAAATCCAGCGGCCAAAAATATGTTAGAATTAACTGATGAAGAAAATAATTTTGATAAAATATTTAACAAATTTGAACTAAATATGAATGTAGAAAAAATTATATATCTAGAAAACTGGACTTCAACAGAACAAAAAATAAGTATAGGAGATAGGTATGTAAACATACTATTTGCACCATTCAAAGACGAAAATGACAGACCTGGTGGAGTAATAGCTGTAATCCAAGATATTACAGAGCATGTAAGACTAGACAATATGAGAAAAGAATTTGTAGCTGATGTATCACATGAACTAAAAACACCAATAACTTCAATAATGGGATATGCAGATACATTACTAGAAGGAGAATATGAAAAAGATATACAACAAAGATTCTTAGGAGTAGTATCATCAGAAGCAAAAAGAATGGCAAGATTGGTTAATGACTTGCTAACTTTATCAAAATATGATAATAAGCAGAATAAATGTGAAAAAACAGAATTTGATTTAGGAGAATTAGTAAAACAAACACAAGAAAACTTGGCATTAGAAATTCAAAAGAAAAACCATAATGTAGAATGTTATGTTACAGCAAATGTGCCAATGGTATATGCAGATAAATATGGAATAGAAAGAGTTGTAATAAATATACTAACTAATAGCATAAAATATACCCCAGAAGGTGGAAACATTAAAATATATGTTGGATTTGTATATAATGATGCATATATAAAAATAATAGATAATGGCATAGGAATACCAGAAAAAGACTTATCAAGAATATTTGAGAGATTTTATAGAGTAGATAAGGCAAGAACAAGAGCACTAGGTGGAACAGGATTAGGCTTATCCATAGCAAAAGAAATACTAGACCAAAACGGAGGAAGTATAGATATAAAAAGTATTCCGGAAAAAGGAACAGAGGTAGTAATAAGAGTACCTACCAAAAATGGAGAAGCAAGACAAAAAAATGAAGAGTAGACTTGATAAAGCCAAAATACTAAGGTATAATAATATACAAGTTTAAGGAAGGAAGAGATTATGGAAATAAATCCAAAATTAAAAGAAGCTCTAGAATGGACATATTGCGTTATAATCGCAATTATAATAGCATTACTAGTTAAATATTACATAGGAATACCAACAGTAGTAATGCAAGTATCTATGAAACCTACTTTAGAACAAGGACATAGATTGATATTAGATAGAACTGTAAGAACATTTAATAAAGAATTAAATAGAGGAGATATAGTTACATTCGAAGCACCTAGCACAATAAATGTTGGAACATATGAGGCAGATTTAGAAAGACCAGTAGCAAGATATGATTATGAACCACAAGGAGCTCTTAATAAATTTGTATACTATGTACTAGAAACAAATAAAACAAGTTATATAAAAAGGGTAATAGGACTACCAGGTGAGCATGTAAAAATAGAAAATGGAAAAGTATATATAAATGGAGAAGAGTTAGATGAACCATATTTACAAGATGATGTACTAACAGGAAAGTTAAAAAATTCAGATACTCCATATTTAGATATAGTAGTACCAGAAGGATGCTTATTCCTGATGGGAGATAACAGAGAAAGCAGTACAGACAGTAGATGTTTTGGTTGTGTACCATATGAAAAGATAGAAAGTAGAGTGCTACTAAGATTTTGGCCTTTAAATTTATTTGGAACAGTTGAGTAATATAGGAGGAATAATGGCTTTTGAAGAAATAATAGGAAATTCTAAAATAAAAGAAACCTTGAATTCGATAATAGAGAAAAATAATATTTTGCACGGTTACATGTTTACAGGGACAGAAGGAATTGGGAAAAAATTATTTGCAACAGAATTTTCTAAAGTGTTATTATGTACTGCTGAAACAAATAAACCTTGTAACCAATGTAAATCATGTATAGAATTCAGTGGGAATAGCAATCCAGATTTCAAAATAATAGAGCCAGATGGGAATTCTATAAAAATAGAGCAAATAAGATTAATGAATTCAAAAATAATAGAAAAACCAATAACTTCAGCAAGAAAAGTATATATAATAAACGATTCTCAAAAAATGACAGTAGATGCACAAAATTGCTTATTAAAAACATTAGAAGAACCACCAGAATATGCAACATTAATATTAATATGCAATAATGAAGCACAAATGTTAAATACAATAAAATCAAGATGTACAAAAATAAATTTCAAGCCACTTAGCATAAGTGAAATAAAAGAACATATAGAAAAGCAGACAAATGAAAAAATAAATGACAATATATTAAGACTATCAGAGGGAAGTATAGGAAAAGCATTAAAATTAAAAGAAAAAGCAGAAATTTATACAGCATTAGAAAAATTTATAAATAAGCTAGAGCAAATTAGAAAAACATCAATCTTCTCAGAAGCAGAATTGCTATACAAAAACACAGAAGATATTCAAGAAATTTTAAACTATATGAATATTGAGTTTTATGAAAAAGGAAAAACAAATGAAAGATATTTAAATTGCGTACAAATCGTAGAACAAGCTAAAAAAAGGCTAAAAGCAAACAGTAATTATAATATGACAATAGACAATTTATTACTGCAAATATGGGAGGAAATAAATGAAAAATATAGTAGGAGTTAGGTTCAAAAAGCCAGGCAAAATATACTTTTTTGACCCAGGAAATCTAAAAATAGAAAAAGATACATATGTAATTGTAGAAACAGCAAATGGAGAAGCTTATGGAGAGGCAGTTATAGTAAATAGACTTATACCAGAAAACAAAATAGTAGCTCCATTAAAACCAGTAGTAAGAATAGCTACATACAAAGACATAAAGCATAATGAAGAAAATAAAAGAAAAGAAAAAGAAGCAATGAAAATTTGCTTAGAAAAAATTAAAAAACATAATTTAGATATGAAGCTAATCGATGTAGAATATAAATTTGATAACTCAAAAATACTATTCTACTTTACAGCAGATGGAAGAATAGATTTTAGAGAATTAGTAAAAGACCTAGCTGCGATATTTAAAGTAAGAATTGAATTAAGACAAATAGGTGTAAGAGATGAAATAAAAAGAATGGGTGGAAACGGAGTTTGTGGAAGAGAATTATGTTGTTGCTCATTCTTAGGAAACTTTGAAACAGTATCAATAAAGATGGCAAAAGAGCAGAATATATCCCTAAATCCATCAAAAATATCAGGAAATTGTGGACGATTAATGTGCTGTTTAAAATATGAGCAAGAAGCCTATGAAGAGAAGCTTGCAAGATTACCAAAAATCGGTGCAATAGTAAAAACACAAGATGGACAGGGCGAAGTATGTGGCATAGAAACACTAAAAGAAAGAATAAAAGTAAAACTAAAAGATGGAGATGGATTTTTCTATAAAAGATATGATTTAAAAGATATAAAAATTATAAAAAATGTAGAAAAAGCACCACAATATGAAGAAAACATAGAAGAAATTAAGGAACTAGAAAAATTAGAAAAACTAGACGCAATAGAAAAAGCAAATACAGAAGAAATATAGGGAGGTGAATTAAATGGCATATAAAATAACAGAAAAATGTATAAAATGCGGAGCATGTGCAGCAGCATGTCCAGTAAGTTGCATATCAGAAGGAGAAGACAGATATCAAATAGACCCAGAGATATGCATAGAATGTGGAACTTGCGCAGGAGTTTGCCCAGTTGATGCACCGGAATTAGCTGAATAATAAGTGAAAATCCACAATTTATTTAAAAATTGTGGATTTTTGCTGATATATAGGAGGAGCCTATGATAGAAAATATAAAAGTATTGTACCATAGTAGTATAAAAATAGAGAAGGAAAAAATAGTATATATAGACCCATTTGAAATTGATAAAAACTATAATGACGCTGATATTATAATGATAACACATTCACACTATGATCACTATTCAGAAGAAGATATAGAGAAAGTAAGAAAAGATAGCACGAAAATAGTAGTGCCAAATGAATTATTGGCAGATGTATTAGGCATAGGATTCAGTCAAGACAATGTAATTACAGTAGAGCCAAACAATAAATATGAAGTAGAAGGCATGAGAATAGAAACAATACCAGCATATAATACAAATAAACAATTTCATCCAAAAGAAAACAAATGGGTAGGATATATTATAGAAATAGATGGAGCTCGTTATTATATTGCAGGAGATACAGATATAACAGAGGAAAATCAAAAAGTAAATTGTGATGTAGCACTTGTACCAGTAGGAGGAACATACACAATGACTGCACAGGAAGCAGCTGAATTAATAAACACAATAAAACCCAAAATAGCAGTACCAACACATTATGGAAGCATTGTGGGTACAAAGCAAGATGGGGAGATATTTGTGAAATTATTAAATCCAGAAATTAAGGGAATTATACTTATTAAGAAATAATAAATTTTGACTTAACCTTTTAGCTTATCTGAACATGGTTCATTAATCATTCAGTAAAAACAAAGAAGAAAAATAGCCATTAGGGCTATTTTTCTTCTTTGTTTGTTATCTCTTCTAAATCAAGTAACGTTTGCCATCTTGCATCTACTTCTTTTTGGAATTCTTCTATCATCCACTCATTTCCAGGTTTAAACATATGTCTAAATCTTTTTTGTGGTTTCAAAAATTCTTCGATTGGCTTTTTCTCTTTTGGTTTGTAGTTTATTTTATATTTTCCATCAATAACTTCATACATAGGCCAGTAGCAAGTTTCCATTGCTAGTTTGTTTATTTGCATTAGTTCATCTGTTGGGTAGCCCCATCCTCTTGGGCAAGGTGCAAATACATTTAGGAAAGCTGGACCTTCTGTATATATTGCTTTTTCAGCTTTTTCATATAAATCTTTAAAATTATTTACAGCTAAAGTTTGAGCAACATAAGGTATATGGTGTGAAACCATTATTTCAGTTAGATCCTTACGAGATTGCATTTTTCCAGGTATAACCTTACCAGCAGGTGATGTTGTTGTATCTGCGAATTTTGGTGTAGCAGAAGAACGTTGTATACCAGTATTCATATATGCTCCATTATCATAGCATACATAAACCATATCATGTCCTCTTTCCATTGCACCAGATAAGCTCTGAAGCCCTATATCATAAGTTCCACCATCTCCACCAAATGCTATGAATTTTGTGTGTTTATCTTCTGGTAGTTTTCCTTGTCTTTGCATTGACTTATATGCAGCTTCTACACCAGCTTCAGTTGCTGCTGCACATTCAAATGCAGTATGAATATATGAATCTGTCCAAGCTGTATATGGATAAATGAATGTAGAAACTTCTAGACAACCAGTTGCATTGCAAATAACTGCATGGTCTTCTGGTTTTACTGCTCTTAGTATCATTCTTACAACAGGAGGTGCACCACAACCAGCACACATTCTATGACCGGAAGTTAATCTTGAAGGCCTTTCAGCCATTATTTCTTTTAAATTATAAGCCATTATTTTTCACCCCTTACACCTAAATATCTATAAGGTCTCTCAACCTTGCCTGATTTTGCAATTTCTTGTAAATCAGAATATACCTCTAAAATATCCTCTTCTGTAGTATCACGACCACCAAGTCCATATATATAGCCGACAGAAGGAACATGAATACCATTTACTAACATTCCAGATGTGACATCTGTAAATAGCGGTCCGCCAACTGCATTTAGGCCGTCTGCTTTGTCTAGAATTGCTACAGCTTTTAAATTCTTTATAGCTTCAGCAATTGCTTCGGCAGGGAATGGTCTAAATACTCTAACTTTTATAACACCAGCTTTAACGCCTTTTTCTCTTAATTTGTCAGCTGTATGTTTTGCAGTACCAGCAGTTGAATTCATACAAACAATTGCAACTTCAGCATCTTCTATTTTATATTCTTCTATAAAGCCATATTTTCTACCAGTTAATTTTTCGAAATCTTTAGCTACATCAAGAATAACTTGTTTAGCATTTTCCATAGCATGTGCTTGTTGTCTTTTATGTTCAAACAAATATGCTTGTAAGTCTAAAGGTCCAATTGCCATAGGTTCTTTATCATTTAATAAATAATGTTCTGGATGATATTCACCAACAAATTTTTTAACACTATCATCATCTTCAAGTTCGATATTTTCAATGGCATGAGATGTAATAAATCCATCTTGACATACCATAATAGGAAGAAGAACATCTTTATGTTCTGCAATTCTATGAGCCATTAATAAATTATCATAAGCTTCTTGATTTGTTTCAGAGAAAAGTTGTATCCAACCAGAATCTCTAGCTCCCATTGCATCTGAATGGTCGTTATGAATATTTAAAGGTCCAGAAACAGCTCTATTTACTAATGACATAACAATAGGAAGTCTTAAGCTAGATGCAACATATAGCATTTCCCACATTAAAGACATACCATTTGCAGAAGTAGCAGTCATTGCTCTTGCACCTGCGGCCTCTGCTCCTATACAGGCACTCATGGCACTATGTTCACTCTCAACAGCAACAAATTCTGTATCTACTTTTCCATTGCTAACAAAGCTAGAAAAGTATTGTGGAATTTCGGTTGAAGGAGTAATAGGGAAGGCTGCTACAACATCTGGATTAATTTGCTTCATGGCAGTTGCAGCAGCTTCATTTCCACTTAATCTATCTCTTATTTTCATATATTTATCTCCTTTATTTAATTTTCTTTCATTTCGATAGCATTGAAAGGACAAACTTTTGCGCAAACTCCACATCCTTTACAAGCATCATAATCAAAGTCTTCTCTTTTTTGTTCTTTATTTACAGGAATTGCATCATCTGGGCATACTGGGAAGCAAAGTCCACATTGAGTACATTTTTCACTTATATATACAGGCTTAACACTACGCCAAGAACCTGTATGAAATTTCTTTGCATTTCCAGCAGTATAAATATTACCACCAACAGTAATATCTTCCCAAGAAATTTTTGAATCTATTTTTTCAGACAAAATCATCACACCTTTCTAAATTTTCTTAACTTCACTTAGAGCAATTCTAAGCGCTTGCATATTTCCCTCAATAACCTCAGGTTTTTTTGCAAATTTATGATTGAAAGAACCAACCATATCATTCAAGAAATCTTCCTCAGACATTATGCCAGTTACTTTAACAACAGCAGCAAGCATAGGAACATTTGGAAAATATCTTCCAAGGCAAGCCATAGAGATTTTTTTTGCATCTAATGTATATATATCCCCTTTATATTCATTTAAATGTTGTTTTAAATAGTCAGAATCTCTAGTAGTATTAATAATAATTGCTCCATCTCCTTTTAAACCAGATGTAACATCTACACATTCAAGAAGGGAATCATCTACAACAACTACAAAATCAGGATAATAAATATTACTATGAACTCTTATAGGATTATTACTAATTCTATTATAAGCTGTTATAGGAGCGCCCATTCTTTCTGGACCATATTCAGGGAAACCTTGAATATATTTTCCAGTATTAAATGCAGCATCAGCTAAAAGCAAAGAAGCAGTCTTGGCACCTTGGCCACCACGACCGTGCCATCTAATTTCAATCAAATCTTTCATTAGCGAAAAACCTCCTTTTCTAACTGTACTAAGTATATTATTTTATTAAAGATATGTCAATAAAAATGACTATTAAGTCCCAAATAAATATACTTTGGGACTTAATAGTCATTTTTATTGACATATCTTTAATAAAATAATATAC
>CAYXUA010000033.1:0-11762 GCA_964468015.1 uncultured Clostridium sp.
ATAGGACTAAGCGCAAACGCAAGTGAAGCAACAAATAAAGATGTAATAGTAACAGCATAACAATAAGTGGAAGCACAACAGACCAAGCAGCAACAAGTACAAATGGAAGCAGTGGAATAAAAGGATATTATTTCAGTAAAGACAATGGAGCAACATGGCAGAATAATAGTACACTAACAACAAGTAGTTACACATATACAGGATTAACGCAAGGAACAAGTTATATGCTCAAAATGAAAGCCGTAGATAATGCAGGAAATGAAACAATAATAAACATAGGAAGCAAAACAACAAGTAGTATAGCAGGAGGAGAAGGAGTAATAAAAATAACGCCAAGCACAACGGCATGGACAAATCAAAACATAACAGTAACTGTAACATGGCCAAGTGATACAACAGGCTTAACCAAACAAATAAGTAAAGATGGAGGAAGCACATGGAGCACATACACAAGCGCAGTAACAATAAGTAGCAATTGTACAGTAAAAGCAAGACTAATAGACAGTAGCAACCAAAGTGGAACAGCAGCAAGCTTGACAATAAGCAAGATAGATAAAACAGCACCAACAGCGCCAGCGATAACAGGAGGAAGCACAAGTTGGGCTACGAGTAGGACAATAAGTGTAAGACGGCTTCAACAGATAGTGGAAGTGGGGTAAGTTATTATCAATATTACGCAACAAATAGTAGTACAGCACCTACGTCAAGTACATCAGGAACAAAAGTAACGACAACAACAACAAGCCAGAAATTTAGTACGAATTATAATGCTTATTATGTGTACTTTAGAGCAGTGGATGCAGTAGGAAATGTTGGAGCATGGTCAAGTGCACAGAGATTATATATAGATATAAACAAACCAACAGTAACAGCAAAACAAAATAGTGTAACAATATCAAAAGGAGCTAGCAATGCGATAAGTAATTATTTTACAGTAAGTGCAAATGGAAATGCAAGCATAACAAGCACAATATATAAAGAAGGAAGTACAACGATATCTAATACAAGTACATTAAGTGCAGGAACACACACAATAACATGTACAGTAACAAAAGCAAATGGGTTAACAGCTAGTGCTAATATTAGTGTAGTTGTAAATATAGAATATGCTAAGAAATCATATACAACACCAGGAACATATACATGGACAGTACCAGCAGGAGTAACTACAGTGAAAGTAACTGTAGCAGGAGCTGGAGGAGGCGGCCGGAGGAGGATGTAGTGTAGGATATTATGGATATGGAGCATCTGGTGGAGATGGGGGGCGAGGAGGTCTTTCAACTAGCAATGTTACTGTAACAGCAGGTCAAACAATAAGTTTAACTGTTGGAAAAGGAGGCAGTGTTGGAAGTGATTCGTACGGAAGTGAAGGCAAATATAACAATACAAGTGCTACATCGGGAAGTGATGGAGGAAGTTCGAAATTTGGAGATATAACAGTAAACCGGAGGAGGCGGTGGTACAAGCGGAAAAGTATATAGTAGTACAACGAGTAACAGATTCAGAGATGGAACAAATGGAACTTCCTATGGAAATGGCGGAGCACGGAGGTTTGGGTTCATTGTTTTCAATGACTGACAGCGGAAGTGCAGACCACACAAGAAACGGAACAAGTGGTTCAAATGGATGGGTATACATCGAATATGGTGGAGATATATAAAAGAAATGAGGTAGCTATATAAGAAAATAGCTACCTTTAGTATATAAAAAGAGAATATCTTGAGTTTGTATAAAACTTGGATATTCTCTTTTTATAATTACATATTATTCCTCAACTATTTCAACTTTATCTGCAGTTTCTAACTTGCCAGCACATTCTTGATAAAAAGCTACAAGTGCCATTTGCATATAAGGTATTAGGAAGAAAAGTCCTATTCCCAATGTAAATACTGAAAGAATTGCCCATCCTATAAAAGATAATGATAAGCAGAAAATTCTCCATCTGTTATTCTTCATTAACTCTTCACTTTTTGCAACAACTTCCTTAGCAGATAACTCTTTTTCATCCTCCATTATGTATGGAATAAGGTAATAATAAAACATTTTCATTATAATACAACAAAACTGGCATAATCTATAAGACTATGCCAGTAATATATTAATAATAACTATTTTGAATTTTTTCTACCTCATCATAATGATTTTCTAACAAATCAAGGAAAACATCAGCAATCTCTGGGTCAAACTGAGTACCAGAATTCTTGCGAATTTCCTCAATAACTACGTCCAAAGGTAATGCATCTCTATATGGTCTTTTAGAAGTCATCGCGTCATAAGTATCAGCAACAGCCGCAATTCTTGCCAAGAAAGGAATATCATTTCCTGCAAGCTTTGAAGGATAACCTCTTCCATCATATCTCTCATGATGATGCTTCACAACAGGAATTAAATTAGCAAATATAGTAGCTGTTGACAAAATATGTGCACCAATAGATGGATGATTTTTAATCTCAGAATACTCATCATCAGTAAGTTTACCAGGCTTTAACAAAATATGGTCTGGAACCCCAATCTTACCAATATCGTGGAACAAGCCACCAATCTTAAGAGTCTTCAAGCTATCCTCATCCAAGCCCATATGCTTACCAATAAGAACAGAATAATCAGAAACTCTATCAGAATGTCCTCTAGTATAAGGGTCTTTAGCATCAACAGTTTGTCTTAGAACCTCTATGCTCTCCATATAAGACTTCTCTAGTTGTTCATAAGTATCTTGTAATTTACAATTAATTTCCTTAATTAACCTCATTTGTTCAATAGACTTAATGCCAGACTCAATAAGCAACAACAATTGGTCAAATTTATCACTTTTCTCGCAATATCCCTGAATATCATATTTCCTAATAGTCTCCAGAGGTGGCACCAAATCCTTATGTCCAGTCAATAACAAGATATAAAGTTCCTTATTAAACTTTCTGATTTCTTCAATAACCTGATCACCATGAATAGGAGTCATAATAAAATCCAAAAGCATCAAATCAAAATGCTCATTCTTAACCATTTCAATAGCCTCAAGAGGATTAGTAACTCCAGTAAAATTATAACCAGAACGCTTCAAGAAAATAGACAAAGAATCTATAATACCAATCTCATCGTCCACCACTATAATTTTATATCCAGAATTTGCAGAATTTTGAACACTATGTCTCATAAAAACCACCTCAATTTACCATAATATATACCACATAATCAAAAAAGTCAATATATCACATTTACATCATCAAAAAACATATCAAACTATCAACAGTAGAGTAGTCTTTGAGTTATATAAAAATAAAAATCTATGTCATGACGAATGTGCCCTGGAATGTTCGTACAAACTCTTAATTCAATTTAATGAGGGGGCGAAGGCTTCGGAGAGGATCGTTAAATTGGATTTAGAGTTTGTCGAACATGGAAGAAGCCGAGGAATGGAATAAATTTTTATTTTTATATAACTCAAAGACGGCTTACTATAAAAGAAAAAGTACCCGCAAAAAAACAGGTACTTTTAACCATATTAATAATTCTCAGCCTTAACTTCAAAGAAAGATTGAGGATGTTTACAAACAGGACAAATAGCAGGAGCTTGTTTACCAATAACAATATGTCCACAATTTCTACATTTCCAAATAGCTTCTCCATCTTTACTAAACACTAATTTATCCTCAACATTAGCTAATAACTTTCTATATCTTTCCTCATGTTCCTTCTCAATAGCGCCAACAGCTCTAAACAAATAAGCAACATCAGAAAAACCTTCTTCTTCAGCATCTTTAGCCATTCTATCATACATATCTGTCCACTCGTAATTCTCGCCTGCAGCAGCATCTTTTAAATTTTCTTCAGTAGATGGAATATCACCATCATGTAATAATTTAAACCATAATTTAGCATGTTCTTTTTCATTATCAGCTGTTTCTATAAATAAAGCAGCAATTTGCTCGTAACCATCTTTCTTAGCTTTACTTGCATAATATGTATATTTATTTCTTGCTTGAGATTCACCAGCAAAAGCCTCCATTAAATTTTTCTCTGTTTTTGTTCCTTCAAATCTTGACATATTATTTACCTCCTAAAATTTGCTTTTATTACATTATATAATTATAGCGTAGGATAAATTCCTACGCCTAAATAATAACACATATAATCAAGAAAAGTCAATACACAGCGAAAACTTTTTTGCCTAAAAATGCAGCATAATTTTAACCACTAACGGATAGGGATACTAATAGTAAATTTTGTTCCCTTGCCAGGTTCAGATTCAAAATTGATATCTCCATCAAAATGCGCTCTAATGGTAGAATAAGACATAAATAATCCAAGCCCAGTTCCATTTTTACCCTTTGTAGTAATCATCTCTTTAAATAGTTTTTCTTTTACCTTTGCAGCTAAACCACTTCCTTGGTCAGCAATTTCTATATTAACAAAACTTTCTGTACCATATATTTTGAAATATATATTTTGATTAGTTTTTCCTTGGTAAGCTTGAATAGAATTAGAAATCATATTATTAATTACCTGAACTAAACTATTAACATTTCCCTTTAAAGAGAAATCTAAAGGTAACTGAATATCTGTCTTTAACTCTATCAAAGCATTTTTTAGTTCATGCCTCATTAAAATAGAAACCTTTTTTACTAATTCATCTATAGTAAATACATTCTCATCATCATTAGATAAAACAACAGCTTGTCCTTTAACAGTTGTTATAATATCAGACATGTATGCAGTATGTGTTTTTATTTTATCAACCCATTCTCGCATTTCACTAGCAATTTGGTGGTGGTCTTCATAATTAACAGAAGGGTCTTCTATCGAAGTATCATATTCATTTATCAAATCTTTAATACCTTCTGCTGCACCACTTATTGACATTATAGGGGTTTTAAGATTATGTGCAATACCTCCAATCAATTGTCCAAGAGAAGCAAGGCGCTCTCTTTCCATTAGTAAGTTTTGATTATTTTCTATTGTTTGCATGTCAATAGTGTGCTGTGTAATATCTTTAAGTAATATTATAGTACCTAAATAACTTCTATTTGAAACGATAGAACTAATTTCTATATTAAAATATTTATTTATACCGTTTAAATGAAGTGTATATGAATGCGTTTTCGAAGAGTCTTTTGCAGCTTTTAATATCTCTTGCACTTTAGCCATATCTAATCCAAAAGAATGGTTCTTTTTAAGCCATTCAAAGAGATTCATATTTCTTATAGTACTTGCCTTTAAATGGAAAACATCTAAAAAAGTTTTATTAAAGTCAGTTATATTATTGTTTTCATTTATAATTATGTAACTGTCAGATATTTTATCTACAATTTTTTGAAGAGCAATTGGAGCAACATTCAAAAATTGAAATTTAAATATAGCAAATGCATACAAAATAATAGCTACCCCAAATGAAATAGGAGTTAAATATATATTCATAGGCAATATATTGAATGTACCTAGTACATTTATTACAAGAGGTACAGAAGTTCCAAGTAAGAATAATAGGCTTTGTTTAGAAAAGAACCCAGAATTCTTTATTGAATACTTCATAAATAGTATTAAAGCTACAACTAACAATAAATAAGAATATACAATATGTACATTTGCCCAAGGTCCAGTTACAGTATCTGCTATATTTATAGAATATACTTCATAGAACCAATGATGAATGTCATTTGTCCAAAGTATTAAAAGGCTCATAATAGGTATTATAAACAATAATACATGATATCTTTTAAATTTAATTTTTGTATTAGCAAATACTAATGCCGTAAATAAAACCGAAACAGGAAGACATACACAACCAATATAAGCTAAATAATCAAAATAAATAGGGTCTATATTTAATGTATTGCTAAGTAAAATTTGTAATAACACGAAAAATGCTATTTCAAACATTAATACTAAATTGCAGCAAAATACTTGTTGTATTTGACTACGAGGTATTTTTCTATAAATGTACGAAAATAGAAAAACAATTACAACTAAAATTATACTCATTAATATAGTAGGTATAGTATTCATAAAAACCTCCATTATTTTAAATTTATATCAAAGTATCCGCGCATCTGCAAAAAATTTCAAATATTTATATATATAGTTATCATCTATATATGGCCAATTAAAACCTAGCAAATCGAGAACATATTTTGTAAAATCAGATTTCAACATTATATTTGAACTATATTCTAATTTATAATTGCTATTTAAATCATTTACAATTCCGTCTAGATATTGTTTTTTAATAGGGTCATTTAATAATTCTTTTGTATATTTAACAAAGTCCTCATTAGCCATAGTTTTAATATCTAAGCCATAGCTATTAAATATAGTATATAGTCTATTTAATGTAATGTGATTATCATTAAATAGGTGAAAAACCGAATATTTTTTATTATAGTGAATAGCAAGTTTAATTATAGCATCAGCACAGCTATCAACAGGAGTAAATTCAGTATATAAACCTAATAGATAATCTGGAATATATCCCATTTGAAGAATGGATTTAAATCTATTAACAAAAGCATTTTCACTGAAGTTTGCTTGGAACTTTCCATCTGAAAGCCTATTAGTCAAATTACCAATTCTTACAATATATGCATTTAATCCATTATAAATAGCATCTAAAACTATGTGTTCAGCTTCAAACTTACTTTTTATATATAAATTATCTAAATTTTGTCCAATATAAAAGTTAGTTTCATTATAATTAACATTATCACTAAAATTGTTTTCGATATGTGAGCCATCTGCAAACACATTTCCAGAAATGCTTAATGTTGAAACATGAATTAAACGTAATTTAAACTTTTCACAAAAATCCACTATTTTTTGAGTACCTTTAATATTAGAACGTCTAAAATTATCAAAATTACCAAAATGTTTAACAAGTGCAGCTGAATGAATAACTGTATTTACATTTTGACCTAAGGAGTAAAATTGCTCTTCTGATAATCCTAAATCATATTCACTTATACTTCCTTCAACTAAGAAAATACGCTTATCAATTTCATTCAAATACTTATCCCCAAAATAGTAAGAAATTGTGGAAATCAATCTTTGTTTTGCCGTAATATTGTTTTTAGATCTAATCAAACAATATATATTTCCAGGTTCATTTTGCATAAAACTATCTAATATATGTGCTCCGAGAAAGCCAGTCACTCCTGTTAATAAAACATTTCCTATAGAAGAATATTCAAAATCCATATTATCTGTAATAATATTATCCTTCAAAAACTCATCATATTTAGAATAATCTTCTACTAATTGTGTTTCACTTGATGTAGATAAATTATCAAGGTTTGCCAATTGCTCAACAGTTGGATACATAAAAATATCACTATATGATATATGTAGGTCATAGTTTAATGCTTCAATCTGTATTCGCATTGCGCTTAGCGAATCTCCACCACTTTCAAAAAAATTGTGTGTAATTCCAATATTATCTAATCCAAGAACCTTTTTAAATATTTCAAGTAAAATCTCCTCATTTTTATTTGTAGGTTCTACGATTATATCACTATTTTTAATAATATCAAGATGTGAAGGTAGAGGCAATTGCTTTTTGTCTATTTTTCCATTTAAAGTAATTGGAAGACTATCCATAAATATTACATATGATGGAATCATATAAAATGGCAAAGTAGCACTTAGTTTTTCACATATATAATTCTTAGTTAAAGGTTTAGAAGTAGTTACATACAAGCATAATTGGTTTATAGAATCTATTTCTTGCATAATAGTTATAGCATTCTTGACCTCTGGGATATTTTTAACTGCATTAGTAATTTCATTAAGTTCAATTCTAAAGCCTTTATATTTTATTTGATTATCATTTCTACCTATAAAACTTATATTTCCATCAGATGTCCATTTCCCTTTATCTCCAGTTTTATACATTATTTTGCCAGATGAAAAAGGATTATCAATAAATGCATTAGAATTTAGATTAGTATTATTTAAATATCCTAAACTAACATTATTGCCAGAAACATATAGCTCACCTGCAATTCCAACTGGCTGTATGTTCATATAATCATCTAAAATGTATATATTATTATTATTTATTGGTTTCCCAATAGGAACATTATTATTAGGATTATTGATTTTATTATGTTTATAAAATGTGCAACAAATAGTAGTTTCACTTGGACCATAACCATTTACTATTTCCATATCAGGATTTATAATGTAAAAATCATTCAAAACCCTGTTCCTTATTGGCTCTACACCAACTAGCATTTTATTTATAGTTGTTATATAAGAATGTTCATGTATATAGGTAAATACATCTGCTAAAAGGCTAGGTGGTATATATGTAAATGTTATATTATTTTTTACAATAGTATCATATAGAAGTGGAATATCTGTCAAAGTATTTTGAGGATATAATACTAAACATGCACCAAACGCAAAAGGTACAAAAATTTCACAAACACTAACATCAAAAGCCATATTGCAAAGAGACAAGCAATTATCACTAGCAGAAAATTTATTATTATAACAATCATTAAAACTATATATAAAATTTAGTAAATTCCTATGTGAAAGCTTAATCCCTTTTGGCTTACCTGTAGAGCCAGAAGTATATATTATATATGCTAAATCAGAGCCACCTACAGGAATATTTATATTTTCACAAGTAAACCCAAATAAATCAATATTATCAACATTAATACATTTAACATTTTCAATATTAATATCTTTATTACTTACAATATACTCAGAATTGCTATCATTTACAATATATGTAATCCTATCAAGAGGGTAATCAGGATGTATTGGTAAATATGCAGCGCCAAGCTTTTGTATTGCTAATATAGAGCATATAAAACTAATATCCTTATCCATACAAACAGGAACAATATCACCTTTTGAAATGCCTAAACTCATAAAGAGTTTAGCAAATTGATTTATTTTGCTATTTAAATCGCCATAAGACAAATATTGGTCATTGTGCCTTAAAGCAATATTATTAGGAGTTGTAACTGCAAAATTCTCTAGCAATTTAAATACTGGTGTATCTAAATCATAGTGCTTTTTATTACTGTTAAATTTATTTAATATAATATCTTGTTCATCAGCAGATAGCATGCTAATATCCTTTAATTTCATATCTTTGCAATTAAGTATATTGCACAATATGTTTAAATAGTGGTCTAAAAATAACTCCATTGCTTCTGCTTTAAATATATCAGAAGAATATTCCAAATTAAGCTCATATTTATCAGGCACAATTTCTAGTGATAAATCAAATTTAGCAATATTAGTATCTGAAGCAATAATTTGGGTAGGCATATTATCTATTTTTGGTAATGAGTCCGTCATATTTTGGTAAGTAAACAATACATCAAAAAGAGGATTATTTGTGTTATTTGATGTTATATTCAATTTTTTCACCAAAGCATCATAAGGGTAATCTGAATGCTCAATTGATGAAAGAACCATTTCTTTAATTTGTGAAATAAACTTTTTAAAACTTATTTCATTATCAATATTAGCTTTTAAAACCAAATTATTAACAAACATTCCAATAATATTTTGAAATTCCTTTAAAGGTCTACCAGCAATAGGACTACCAATTATAATTTCAGATTGACCAGTATATTTATTTAAAACAATATAAAACAATGATAAAAATAACATGTATGGAGATATACCTAAATCCTTAGACAAATCCTCCAATTTGTTAAATATATTTTTATCTATATACCTATGAACTTTACCTCCATTATAAGACTTGATATTTGGTTTGGTATAGTCAAAAGGTAAATTAATAACAGGTATTTCCTTATCTTTAAACTGATTTAACCAAAAATCTTCAGACTCTTTAATCTCATCACTATCAAGATAAGAATTTTCCCAAACAGCATAATCAGGATAATCTATCGCAATATCTTCATTTATAGAATTGCCATTATATAAATCGCAAAACTCTTTCATAAATATATTAAGAGAAGTACCATCCATAACAATATGGTGAGAATCCACTAATATAAGAGTTTTTACATTATCAATAAAATGAATACTTACTCTAATTAAAGGGCAAGAACCTAAATCAAAATGCTTAGGATAATCATTTATAAGCTTATCAATTTCTGATTCAGAATTACTAAACACAGGAATATTAAGCTGTAACTTTGGGGTAATTGTTTGCATTACCTCATCATTAATAAGTAAAAAAGATGTCCTAAAGCTAGCATGACGATTTACCAACACATGAAATACTTCTTTAATTTTATTTTGGTCTAGCACTTTATTAACAAGCAATCCACCAGACACATTATATACAATATTATCTTTTCCAAGCATTGCATCAGTATAAAAAATTCTCTTTTGAGCAGACGAAATAGGGTATGTGTCTTGGCTATTTGTATTAGGTGCAATATTTATAGCTCTTTTCGTATCAACTAAATGACTTTTAATTAAATCAGATATTTCCATAATATTCTTTGATTCAATTATATCTTGAACAGATAATTTAACGCCAAATTTATTATAAATATCAAGAGAAAAATTAATAGCCAATAATGAATCTCCACCAATATTTAAAAATGCACTATCCATACTAATTTTATCTAGATGCAATAAATTAGACAAAATATCTAAAAGAGAAGTATCAAAACTATCTCTTGCCTCTATAAAATTAGAAGAAATCATAGCATTTATAAATGGTGTAGGAAGGGCTTTTTTATCAACTTTTCCATTTATGGTTAAAGGTAAAGTATCAACTTGCATAAAGCATGAAGGTATCATATAAATAGGCAAATACAATTTTAAATAATTTCTTAAATCATCAATATCAATACTAGTTTTAGCAGAAAAATATGTACATATCAATTTTTCATTATTTATATCACAAATTGTAGTAAACACTTCTTTTATATGATTGTAATTAGAAATACATTTTGTAATTTCACTTAGCTCAATCCTAAAACCTCTAATTTTTATTTGATTATCAATTCTACTAATAAAATGAATATTGCCATCATAAGATATTTTCACTAAATCTCCGGTTTTATATAACATTCCATCAGCAAAAGGATTATTAATAAAAACCTCATTGGTTAAAACACTATTATTAATATAACCATTAGCAACACCAGCTCCACCAACCCAAAGCTCTCCTGGGATATTAATAGGTAGTAAATTTCCAAATTTAGAAACAACATAACATGTAGAATTAGAAATTGGCTTACCAATAGGAATATCCCCATGCAAAATCTCGTTAACTGGATAGCAAGTTGATATTACTGCATTCTCAGTAGGGCCATATGCATTTATAAGTTTCAAATTAGGATTACTTTGCTTTGCCATTATTGCATGTTTAATAGAAATTGCCTCACCGCCAGTAAGCAAATATTTTACATTACTAAACATAGATGCATTCTCTTCACAAAATTTATTAAACAAAGCAGAAGTCAAAAGCATTATATTAACATTATTTTTATTAATATATTCCTCAAAAAAATCGGGATTTAATAAATCATCCTTATTAAGGATAAATAACTCAAGTCCATTTAATAAAGCTGCCCAAATTTCAAAAGTAGAAGCATCAAACACAAAAGAGCCAGCTTGCAAAACTCTATCTCCAACTTCAAACTGAATATAATTAGTATCCTTAACTAATCTAACAACGCCACGATGAGTAACCATAACTCCTTTAGGGTTACCAGTAGAGCCAGAAGTATATAAAACATATGCAGTACTATCAGCAGAAATATTAAAATTAAGATTATCAAAACTATTATTATAATAATCATCTGTCAAATCAACATTAATAT
>CAYXUA010000034.1:0-11679 GCA_964468015.1 uncultured Clostridium sp.
TCATTATATAGTAAGAAATTATTTGATATTATCTATGAATGGTTTAAAAAGAATTTTAAAATATTATATCATGCAGATATGATACATTTTTCACCGATTATATCTTCTGATAATAAAAATAAGAAATACTATATTGATAAACCTTTGAATAAAGCAGTAAAAGATTTTGGGTTAACATCTAAACAAATTGCGTATCCAATAAATGGAGATAAAGAATCAATAGAGCCATTATCGATGATTGACTTTAAAGGAGGAACAGCAATATTGCCAGCTGAATTTTTTGAATCATTTGGAACTATTAGATTTTTGAATATTTTCCCTATAATATTAATGACAATAAGGGATGGGGCTACTTTAGTAGTTGATGAGTTAGATGCATCAATACATCCAATGGCGATAATGAATATTATAAATATATTTCATAATGATGAAATCAATACAAAAGGAGCACAATTGATTTTTAATACACATAATCCGATATTTTTAAACAATGCTTTATTAAGAAGAGATGAAATAAAATTTGTGGAAAAAGAAGAGAATGGAAGTATACATTATTCTTTATCAGATTTTGGAACTAATGGGAATAAAGGTGTTAGAAATACAGAAGACTATATGAAAAACTATTTTGTTAATAAGTATGGTGCAATTAGAGATATTGATTTTTCTGATATTTTTATTAAAAAAGAAGGAAAGGAAAATTAAAATTTGAAAAAAATATGTAATAAATATTATTTATCTGTTGAAGGAGAAACTGAAAAATGGTATTTTGAACATTTGCAAAATCTAATAAATAGCAAAGAGGACTTACCATATAAAGTTAAATTTGATGTTAAAATTAATAAATCAATTGTAAGCAGAGCAAAATCAATATCTGCCCCATATAAAATAAAAGTTTTTCATATATGTGATTATGAAAGTAATGAGAAAGTGCATATTGAACAATTTGATAAAGTATTGCAAGATTTAAATAATATAAGAAGAATAAATAAAAATCTTGATTATAAATTAGGATATAGCAATTTTAGTTTTGATTTATGGATAATCTTACACAAAAAACAACAAATAGGATCAGTTTCTCATAGAAAACAATATGTAAAAGGAATAAATAGTGCTTATAGCGAAAAATTTCAATTTATTGATGATTATAAAGAAGAAAAGAACTTTAAAAGAATTTTATCAAAGATAACTTTAGAAGATGTAATAATGGCTGTAAATAATGGCAATGAAATTAGAAAATTGAATGAACAAAATGCAAAAGTTAAGTGTAAGATATATGGAAATTTTAAATATTATATTGAAAATCCAGATATGACAATTAATGAATGCGTAGAACAGATATTAAAAGAAACAGGAGCAATATAAAAATAAATTTGTTAATTTTATTACAATATGAAAGAATGTTAAGTTACAAAAATAAACTTAATGTTCTTTTATTTTTTGTTATACATACACATTAAAAGAGGTGTATGTATGATTATTGACGAATTTAAAAGTGGATCAACTTTAATTAGATTTGATGATAGAGATATAGGGACGAAAGAAGAAAACAAGGAGATTTTAGATATCTTGTTAAGTCTTACTATGAAAAAAATTTCAGAATATTCCTGAAAAATTTGTAATTTTATCTCAACCATGTTAAACTGACAACAGTTGTATAAAATTAACAAAGGAAGGAGGTATTTTGGAAGAGATATACAATGGATATTCAACCGAAAAAGTGCTAGATGTTTTTGGGGAATATGCAATTTATTTAAGAAAATCTAGAGCAGATATGGAGGCAGAATCAAAGGGCGAGGGTGAAACTCTTGCAAGGCACGAACATATATTATTGGATTTGGCTAATAAAAAAGGTCTAAAAATAGGGAAGATATACAGAGAGATTGTAAGTGGTGAAACTATTGAGGCAAGACCAGAGATGCAGAAACTACTAGCAGATGTAAAAAAAGGAAAGTGGAAAGGTGTATTAGTTGTAGAAGTTGAGAGATTGGCTCGTGGTGAGACAATGGATCAAGGAATTGTTTCAAAAGCATTTAAGATTTCAGAAACAAAAATTGTTACACCAATGAAAACTTACGATCCTAATAATGAATTTGATGAAGAATATTTCGAATTTGGTTTATTTATGTCAAGACGAGAATATAAAGTAATCAACAGGAGATTACAAAGAGGAAGAGTCATGTCAGTTAATGAAGGAAAGTATGTTGGAAGTGTAGCACCTTTTGGATATGATAGAGTAAAAATAAAAGGTGATAAAGGATATACTTTAAGAAAAAATTCTGAGGCAAATACAGTCAAAATAATGTATGATTTATATGCGTATGATGATTTATCAATACATGAAGTTGCTAGAAAGCTAAATGAAATGGGATTAAAACCACGAAAAAATGATGAGTGGTCAGTAGCTAGTGTCAAAGATATGTTAGCAAATCCTGTTTATATAGGAAAAATAAAATGGAATGCTAGAAAAGAAGTAAAAGTTTATAAGCATGAAAAACTTGTTAAAACAAGACCAAGAAATGATGACTATATATTAGTTGATGGATTACATAAAGCAATAATTGATGATAAAACATGGAAAATTGTTTCAGCCAAAAGAAGTCTTAACTCTGCTCCAGTTGTACATAATAATGTTGTTCAAAATCCATTATGTGGGTTAGTAATTTGTGCTAAATGTGGCAAGAAGATGAAGAGAAGGTCATATTCTAAATATAGTAAAGAGCCTACATTGTATTGTGCAAATACTAAATGTGATAATGTTGGCTCTAAATTTCATTATGTAGAGGAAAAAGTTTTGGATGGATTAAAAAAATGGCTAGAGCAATACAGGTTTGACTATCAACAACATATAGAAAAAATTAATCATAATAAGATTGAATCTATAAAAGAAACAATAGAATCTTTAGAGGCAGAGGCTAAAAAAGAAAATGATAAATTATTAAGTATATTCAATTTTTTGGAAGATGGTACTTATACGAAAGAAATGTTCAAAGCTAGAAGTGAGGCTGTATCACAAAATGTGGCAAGAATAAATAATTCTATTGAGGAATATAAAACCAAATTAGAACAAGAAAAAATAGTAGACAAAGAGAAAGAGGTATTAGTACCTAAAATCGAAAATCTACTAGATGTATATGATTTATTAGAAACACCTGAAGAGAAAAACGATTTATTAAAAACTGTTTTGACACAGGTAACTTATTTAAAAACTGAAAAGGCAATAAAGAAGGATTCAGATCCAACCAATTTTGTCATAAATTTATATCCTAAAATTAACAAGGTAGGATAATGAAAAATTAAAAGTCACTATTAAGGAACAGACAAAGTGGTTAGTTGGAGCTTGAGGAAAATTCAGTCATATCAATATTTTGAAGAAAAATTTTTTTTTAAGCTTCAAACGACCTCTTTTCGGAGCAAAAGAATTAGCTCACCTAGAAATGGTTGGAACAATAGTGCATCAATTAACTAAAGATGCGACAATAGAAGAAATAAAAGCAGCAGGTTTAGGAGCGTATTATACAGACCATGGAGTAGATGTATATCCTCAATCAGCAGGTGGTACACCATTTACAGCATCTGTATTAGCAGCTAAGGGAGACCCAATAGCAAATCTACAAGAAGACTTGGCAGCAGAACAAAAAGCAAGAGCAACATATGAAAAACTAATTGATTTATCTGCTGACGAACCAGATGTATTGGATCCATTAAAATTCTTAAGACAAAGAGAAATAGTGCATTTCCAAAGATTTGGAGAAGCACTAAGAGGAGTACAAGAAAGACTTGCAGAAAGAAAATTTTATATGAATGATGTTGATAATAATAACAATAATTGCGGTTGTGGAAGACAATAGTCATTAGAATTATTTTTAGAAACAATATATTATCACATAAAAAACAAAAAAGAGGACTTTATTTTAATAGAGTCTTCTTTTTAATTTTGATTTATCTATCAATAAAAATTAAAAAGTATGTAGACAAAAATTAAATGAAAGTATATAATAACTATAGAAAAATAACAATACTAGAGAGGTTATTGCCTGTCTATCTATGAGAAAAAGGAGAAAAAATGAACAGAAGACCTGAAAGCCTTGCGGCTGTACACACACAGTTAATCTATTAAAGAAAATAAAAAGAATGAATATATAAAAAAGACATATTTTGAGCTTGTTTTTAAAAACAGGTTTATAAAATATGTCTTTTTATGTAAGTTAACCATGTAGAATATAAAATGTTATAATAAATTAATAGAACACAAAGGGGGATTTTGAATGAAAGAAACAAAAGGAATAACACTAATAGCATTAATAGTAACAATACTAGTATTACTAATACTTTCGGCGATTACTGTTAATGCATTGTTGAAACGGAAATATAATAGGAAATGCAGAAGATAGTGCGAATAAAGCGAAAATTGCACAGATGAAAGAAAAAATAGAATTAGCAATACTAAATGTTAAAACTGAAAAAACTGGTCAGGAGACCATGGAAGATATATTTAATGAATTAATAAAACGAGGAATAGCGACCGAAGAAAATATTAATAAAGAAATATCCCAAGTAAAGACAAATCCAGATGGACTAATATTTACGATAGAGGAAAAAGGGAATGGCGGATATGAAGTAATATACGAAGGAATAGGTGGGTTAGCGGATTCTCTATTGACTATAACTTTAAATGCGACGCCGAATACAGGCATAGTAGGAGAAGTAACTATTAATGTAGAAGCAAGTTCAAGAATTGGAATAACATCATATCAAGATGCAGATGGAAATGTAAAAACTTATGAAAATAACACAAAAAGTATAGAAGAAACATATGTAGCAACTCAAAATGGAACTTATACATTCAAAGTAATTGACAGCAAAGGAAAGGAAAAAGAAGAGTCAATACAGATAAGCAATATACTAGAAGGACTAATTTCAATAATACCAAGTACAACAGCTTATACTACTACTGGAATAACAGTAACAATAGAATGGCCAGAAGAAAGTGATTTAGGAACGAAACAGATAAGCATAGATGGAGGAGAGACTTGGTCTACATATACAGGACCAGTAGATATAGAAAGTAATTGTACTATAAAAGCAAAGCTTGTAATTGATGAAAATACGGTAAAATCAGCTACTCTAACAATATCTACGATAGATGCTAATTCACCTATCGTAACAGCTAAAGAAGCAAATGTAGAAATAAAAGAAGGAGTAGATAATAGCCTAGATACATATTTTAGAATAGATAATAATGGAACAGCTCCAATAAGTAGCATAATATATACTGATACAAGTAATTCTAATGAAAACATAAGTACTACTAGCACATTGGCACAGGGCACACATGTAATAAAATGTAGAGTAACAAAGGCGAATGGATTAAGTGCAGAGGCACAAGTAACAATAGAAGTTACAGAAAGCTATCCACCTGAAATAGATGCAATAAGTTTTACCAAAGTAGATAATGGGCTACAAATATCAGTAGAAGCGCATAGCTTTAGTGGAAGAGTTAATAATATAAGTTTTCCATTAACAGAAAAACCAAGTTACATTGGTGATTTAACAACCGCAACAGGTGCATCTTATGGTTTTACAAATGGAACAACAGGAATAGAATCAACAAATCAAGGGGTAAATAGTTCTATTTCAGATAGTTATATAACAATAGATTTAAGAAATTATAGTAGTGATGAAAAAATAGATATTACAGTTTCTGCCACAATATCTAGTGAGAGTTTTGATAGAGGGTGTGTTTATGTAACAGAAACTCCGGATGTAATAAGTTCAACAACTACAAATCGTATAATGCAAATATCTGGAATAAACTCAGCAACCAAAGGTCAGACTTTAGATGGAGGAAAGTTATATTATTTACACTTTGTATATAATAAAGATGGTTCAACACATAGAAATGATGATAAATTTACTGTAACTAGTATGACAATAAAATTACCATCAGATGAACAATTATATTATTCATATAATGTAAATAATACAGGTTATATAGATAATTCGACAAATGCAAGCTATATATATGAAACAGATGACCTTAGCAGTAGCATTCCAGTAGAAGTAACAATAAGAACAGCATCTAATAAAACAGATACAGCAAGTGCGATATATCAGCCTATTTCAGTAGAAGGAGATATAACAATTACACCAAGTACAACAAGTTGGACAAATTCACTATCAGTAGACATAACATACCCGGAAGGTGATTATATAAATGAAATAAGTATAGATAACGGACGAACATGGGATACGTATGCAGGATATATATATATAAGCCAAAATTGCACAATAAAAGCAAGAGCTAAAGTATTAGAAGAAGGAACACCAAATGTAGTAACAGAGCTAAAATCAGCAGCACTAACGATCACTAATATTGATAATTTGAAACCAAACGAATTTAGTGCTAGTATAGTAAATACAAGTACAACTGATAAAGCAGATGTAGTAACGATAAGAGGTAGTACAACAGATGCAGCAGCAACAGAAATAAGTGGAAGCAGTGGAGTTGTAGAATATTACTTTAGTAAAGATGATGGTAGAACATGGCAAAATAATGATAATAAATTAGACTCAAGTTATACATTTGAAATCATCTCACCTGGGGCAGGAGAGGTAGTTAATTTAACTATAAAAGCGGTAGATAGGGTAGGAAATTCAACAACAGCAACAATTCCGTTTACAACAACAGTTGGATTATTGGAAGGAAAAGGAACAGAGTCAGAACCATATTTAATACAATCGATAGAAGACTTAGTTGAATTGTCACAAATTGTTAACAGTGGAATGAAATGTGCTGGAAAATACTTTAAACTAACTAAAACATTAGATTTCCAAGATACAAACTCATATGAGAATGCAAGTGATACAAGTTATGGGGATTTAAATACAGTAAATGGAACACAGACAATAAAAGAAGAATTAACAGATATAAGTGAAGGAGCAATAGGATTTATTCCAATAGGTACAAATATTGAATTTTATGGAAATTTCCTTGGAAATAATTATTCAATAAATAATATATATATAAATACAACTGCATATGGAGGTCTAATTGGAAAAGCATATAATAGTATAATTTCAGATTTAAGTGTAAGCGGGAATATAATTAGTACAAGTAGTTATATAGGTGGAATAGTAGGTTCTTTAGGTGAAGGTTCAGAAATAAGTAACTGCCACAATAGTGCTACTTTGAAGTATAATGGAACTAGTAGTTATTGCAATGTAGGAGGAATTATCGGTTCTAATAGAGCAGATGATATAGTTATTAAAGACTGCTATAATACAGGAACTATTACTGGAAGAAAAGTCGGAGGAATTGTTGGAGAGTTGTCACAAGCTTCTACAATAGTAATTGAAAATTGCTATAATACCGGAGTTATTAATGCAACTTCAATTGGCGGAGGAATAATAGGTTATGCAATACAATCATATCCTCTAACAATATCAAAATGCTATAATGCTGGAGCTATAAATAGTAGTGGAAATGCAGGAGGAATAATAGGAGAAGCAACTCAATCAAATACATCAATAATAAATTGCTATAATAATGCTGCAATCACTGGTGAAGACAATGTAGGAGGAATAATAGGAGAAGCATCTCAATCAGATACATCATTTACTAACTGCTACAATGCAGGTACAATAACTGCTACTACATATGCAGGAGGAATAGTGGGATATGGTATATCGTCTGATTTAATATTTACAAATATCTACCTATTAAGTGGCTCAGCGAGTCAGGCAGTTGGTTGCTCATATTCGACTGCAGAAGGTACATGTACAGTGAAAACAGCTGCTCAGATGAGAGTTTCAAGCTTTACAACAACATTAAATGCTAGTCAAAATCCAGCTGTATGGAAAACAAGTAGTACTTCTCAAAATAGTGGATATCCAAGATTAAGCTGGGAAAATGATTAATTATGTAAGATAATTTAAAGAACTTCTTATGATAAAAAAGTCATAAGAAGTTCTTTTTCGAAAAGATACAAACTTGCTAAAAAAATATCTTTATGCTAATATAATATTACTGAACAAGAGGGAGTAGAAAATGAAAAAAATATATATAGTATTAACACATACTGGGACGACATTGTCTAAAATTATAAAAACGTATACTAGAGCTGAGTTTTCTCATGTTTCTATTTCATTAGATGAAGAGTTAACTAGAATGTATAGTTTCGGAAGATTAAATCCATATAATCCATTTTGTGGTGGATTTGTGCATGAATACATAGGAAAAGGGACTTTTAAGAGGTTTAAAAATACTTGGACTTCTGTATACTGTATGGATGTAACAGATGAGCAATATGAAATAGTGGAAAAAAATATTCAAAAAATGCAAGAGGAAAGAGAAAAATACAAATTTAATATAATAGGTTTAATAGCAGTTGTATTTAATATAAAGATAAGATTAAGACATTCTTTTTATTGTGCAGAATTTGTAAAATATTTAATGGAAAGAGCAAAAATAAACAATGAATTACCAAAAATTGTTAAGCCAGAAGACTTTAAGAAGATACCAGGTTTAGAACAATTATATATAGGGCTTCTAAGAGAATATAAAGTGAGGTGCTATTAATAAAATAGAAAAATAATGGAAAAAAATAACATGATTTAAAAAATTTTTAAACATGTTATTTTTTTATGCAAACTACATATAATAAATTTGCAAAAACAAATTAGGAGGAAAATAAAATGGATAAAAATCAAAAAATAAATTGTACAGTATCAAGCTGTCTATATAATGATATAGAACAAGCAAAATGCATGTTAGAGGAAATAAGTGTAGAGCCATGTTCAGATTGTGATACAAAGGAACCAGATGAATCAATGTGTGGAAGTTATGAATATGCAGAAGATTATGATGATGAAGATGAAGAATAGGCAAGAAATAAATGGTTACTGCAAAAAGTAACCATTTATTTTTGTTAAACCCTATTGACATACATAAAATTTAGAAATAAAATAACAATATATTGAAATAAAAAGAAAGAGGAGGAATAATAAAAATGCCATTAGTAACAACAAAGGAAATGTTTGAAAAATCAATGAAGGAGCATTTCGCAATAGGAGCTTTTAATGTTAATAATATGGAAATAATACAGGGGATTGTAAGTGCAGCAGCAGAGGAAAATTCACCAGTAATTTTACAAGCATCATCAAGTGCTATAAAATATGCAGGATATAATTATTTATTAAAAATGGTGGAAGCCGCAACACAGGAGACAAATATACCAATAGCTTTACATTTAGACCATGGACCAGATTTTGAAACCTGTAAAGCATGTATAGATGCAGGATTTACTTCAGTTATGATAGACGGTTCAAAATATGATTTTGAAGAAAATGTTGCATTAACTAAAAAAGTTGTAGACTATGCACATGAAAGAGGTGTAGTAGTAGAAGCTGAGCTTGGTAAACTTGCTGGAATAGAAGACGATGTAAATGTGTCAGCAGATGATGCTAGATTTACAGACCCAGACCAAGCATATGAATTTGTACAAAGAACTGGATGTGATTCATTAGCAATCGCAATAGGTACAAGTCATGGAGCATATAAATTCAAAGGAGATGCAAATTTAAGATTTGACATATTACAAAAAATAAAAGAAAAATTGCCAAATACTCCAATAGTGTTACATGGAGCTTCCACAGTAATACCAGAATTAGTTGAAATGTGTAACAAATATGGTGGAGAGATACCAGGAGCAAAAGGTGTACCAGACGAAATGCTACATGAGGCAAGTAAATTAGGGGTATCAAAAATAAATGTTGATACAGATTTAAGACTAGCAATGACAGCAAGTATAAGAAAAGTATTTGCTGAAAATCCAAGTGAATTTGACCCCAGAAAATATTGTGGAGTAGCAAGAGAAGCAATAAAAGAAGCAGTAAAACATAAGATACATGATGTATTTGGTTCTAGTAACAAAGCATAGGAGGAATTTTATGAAGAAAAAAATATTGATATATATTGCATTAATATGCATATTAACATTAGGTATTTTCTCATTAGCAGGTTGCCAAAATAATGAACTATCAGCTAATAATGTTGAGAATAATACAAGCGGTGAATCATTAAGAGACCAAATAATGGGTGCTCAAAATAATGTGACAGAAAATACAGTAGGAACAACTACTACAAAATTAGAAGATTTAGAGAAATATAACAAAGAAGAGGACTCTAATTATAAAACTTACAAAGACTCAGAAGGCGTTAGCTTTATGTATCCAAAAGATTGGATATCTGTAGGAACAGAAGATGAACCAGCATATATGAGCCCTGATGGAAAAGGTGCTACGGTAAATGTGGCAGAAGATGTAATGAGCGAAGATACAACTGTAGTAACAGATTTCGATGCATATATGGGATTCCAAAAATTATATCTAATGCAACAAATGACAATGTTAACAGATATAGAAGAAAAACAAGTAAATTTAAATGGAAAGAAAGCATATATATTAAACTATGTAGCTGAAACAGAGGAAAGTTCAACAACAATGCAATTAAATGTAACACAGGTAGCATTTGTAGATGAGGGAAATAAGGTATATATTTTAACAATGGCAACATTGGATAAATATTATGATGATTTCAAAGCTACATTTGAGAAAATGATTAAGTCATTTATAAGAGAATAAAAATTAAGACATTTGAATTAGTCATTCAAATGTCTTTTCATATACATTTCAGCATCTTTTTTTGCAATTTCTTCTCTTTTATCATATAGCTTTTTACCTTTACAAATACCAAGCTCAACTTTTACTTTGTTGCCTTTAAAATATAAGCTAATTGGAATTAAAGTATAATTTTTTTGTTTTAATATACCTGTAAGTTTAAAAATTTCTTTTTTATGTAAAAGCAGTTTTCTATCTCTTAAAGGGTCTTTGTTAAATATATTTCCTTGTTCGTAATTGCTAATATGTAAATGATGAATAAAAACTTCGCCATTACTTATTGTGGCATAAGCATCTTTAACATTAACCTTTCCATTTCTAATTGATTTAATTTCTGTACCAGAGAGAACGATTCCTGCTTCTAATTTATCCTCTATAAAATAATTATGACCGAGCTGTTGGATTTTTTGCAATTAATTTATTCATATTAAACCTCTCAAATATTTGTTATATATATTAAGTATTATAACATCAAAAAGCTTAATGTCAATATGTAAGGCAGACTTTCGTCTGCCTAATTAAAACTACTTGTGATTTCTATTTGATTTAGTTTGAGAACCATAGAACCAGACAAGAGAAACGATAGCAACACCGACTATAGCTAAAACTATCCAAGTCCACATTGTGCTGGTATTCATTCCGAATAAACCATTATTTGTTGCTGAAGTTCTTGTTGCTGTATATCCATTATTATTACGGTTACCAAATAAACCATCGTTATTATTATTGTTATTGTTGTTTTGACCAGTAATAGCATTACCAACATTAGTAACTGCACCTTTTACATTATTTCCTACATTTTGAGCTCCGTTTTCTAGTTTGTTAAAAGAATCTTTTACCTCAGTACCAACATCTCTAGCGCCATTTTGTACAGTGTTTGTAGCAAATACTGAAGAAGTAAACAAGAATGTAGCAAGTAAAGCAAGTATAGTTATTAAAACTTTCTTAGTCATAATTTACCTCCTATTTTTTTTAATAATTTTCAAAAAGAAAACTAATAAT
>CAYXUA010000035.1:0-11553 GCA_964468015.1 uncultured Clostridium sp.
GTTTATGAAATTTACATAAAAATATAACAACAATCATAATAATTGTTGTTATATTTTTAGTAGTTTTATGTCATACTTAAGACTAATTTTACATCTCATTACACAAATGTTTCTCTTGCAAATTTTTTATTCATTTGATAATTGTTTTTTGTATGATTGAATTTCCATTTCATACATATTTTTTTCTGTTATACTTCTATCTATTTCTTTTCGAATTTTTGCCAAATATCTTGTTAAATTTGCGTTTATTTGTTCTAGTTCTTCATCCTTTTGTTCCTCTATTTTTATTTCCTCTGTTTCTATTTTTCTAATTAAGTCTGCTGTTTCTTCTGGATTATTGTTTATTTTTTCTATAAATTCTTCTTTTGGCAAATTAACACTTATCTTTTCTTCCTTTATTTCTATTGGATTATTATTCTTTTTTAGTATTTGATTTATAATCCTTTTTATTTTATCAAATATTGTTTCTTTTACAATTTTTAAACTTTTCTCATTTGAATCTTTCATTTTTTCCTCCTAGTTATCTTCTAAACTTTTCTCTATATTTCCTCTTAGTGATTGTATTTCTTCTTTTAGGTTTCGTACGGTTTCTTTCTTTTGTTGTATTTCTTTTTTTATTTGTTTTAACTCAGTTTCTTTTTGTTTTATTTGTTTTATATTACTTAAAATACTTTGCTGTTGATATTCTCTTTTTCTGTATAGATTGTCCATCATATACTGTACTATATTCATTCTCCTTTCATCTGCATATAATTGCTTATTTCTAAATGCAAATGGATCATGCCTTGTAATATCATGTATTTTGTTTATCTGCTCTGTTGATAGTTTTAATGGTAAAGTCATTATATTTGTTTCATATCTGCTAAATTGTTTTTCCAGACTTATATTGTTCTTTTTTTCTTCATCCAATATTAGTGATTTAGGTGCATGTAATTTAAATGGGCTCACATAATTTGGTATATTTATTGAAATAGCAATACTATTTTCTCCTAATATTCGTGCATCATTTCTTATATTCATCCTAAATGATGATATTCCCTGTTTTTGCTCTTGTGCATATATTTTTATGATTTTTGCTATATCTTTTGATTTTTCGCGCATCAAATTATTATGAGTATGTTCATATAGAGAAAATATATATGCTTTTTCTATATCTATATTATTTGCCCCATTTGCTTCATTTATAAGATTTTTACATAATTGAGAGGTTTCTAAATTGTCAAATTCTTCTTTTGTAAATTCTTTTTTATAGTAGTATTTAAAACCATTATCTAGGAATTCCTCCATTTTGCCTGATAAGACGATGTTTTTATATATTTTATTAACATATATTTTTGCACAATCTCCTTTTGATATCCCTTTTGCTGTTTGCTCTATAATTTTGTTTCTTCCATATTTACATAGTTTTGCAAACCTGTTTTCTAATTGTGCTTTTTTGGCTATAACCTCAATTTCTGTATTATCCTGCAATTTCATATATTGTTCATCTAATTTTTCAGTATCTATTATAAATGGGTTTTTCATCTCTTTGTTATTATATACTCCATAAGTACTGTTATGGTATTTTATCATTTTATCAAAAAATTTTATTCTGTTTAACTTTTGATACATTATTTGTAGTGCCATTTTATCTTTTCGTTCTTCTGGTTTTCCTTTTAAAAAATTAGAAATGACTTTTAGTAGTTCTCTACTATATATCGCAGTTTGTTTGATTCCTACTTTTTTCATTATTTCTTCATATTTTTCATTATCATTTAGATATTTTCGTGTATCCATTTTCTCTCTCCTAATTGACATAATTCTATTTGTATTGTATAATATTATTACACTTTATAGAAAGGATGAGTTAATACTATGAGCAATCATAAACATTTCGAACTTATCAGTTTATTGCAAACATTGACAGGCTCCAGCTATTACAGTTTAGAAAACTTGCTCGACAGTTATACCCAAAGCTATCCTAATGACCAGAAAGGAATTGATTTATTAACTTTAGTTATTTTTTCTGATGGTCCGATTGAAGATAGCTTTGTAGACGAGGTTATTGCTCATTTGCGTACTCATGCAAAAAAACATTAAATTATGTTTAGAGCCTTTTAAAAGGCTCTTCTTTTTATTATATTATACACTATCTAGGATAGTTTAGGATTATTGTTGCTAAAATGTAATGCAATTTTAATCATTTTGTAATGTTTTATTAGGAATGTTACCTCGTGTTGTTATCCAGTTTTGCTTAATATGTCCTTTTTCATTTTGTTTATTATTTTCTTTTCCAATCTTGATATGTAACTTTGGGATATTCCGGAGCATGTCTGCTACTTCTTTTTGTGTTTTTTCTTTGCCTGTTCCAAAACCGTACCTTAGCTCCATTATGTTTCTTTCTCTATTATTCAGTTTGGCTATTGATGCTTTTAGTAGCTTTTTGTCCACTTCTTCTTCTATTCCTCTCGAGGTTATGTCTGGGTCTGTTCCTAGTATGTCTGATAATAATAGTTCATTTCCATCTCCATCTTGATTTAGTGGTTCATCTATTGATACTTCTCCTTTTATTCTATTGCTTCTTCTTAGATACATTAATATTTCGTTTTCTATGCATCTTGAAGCGTATGTCGCCAATTTTATTTGCTTGTCTGTGTTGAAGGTGTTTATAGCTTTCATTAGACCTATTGTGCCTATTGATATTAGGTCTTCTATTCCTACTCCTGTATTTTCAAATTTTTTGGCTATGTATACTACTAGTCTTAAATTTCTTTCGACTAGTGTTTTTCTTATTTCTAAGTTGCCTTGTGCTAGTTGTTTTAGTGCCTCTTCCTCTTCTTCTGGTGATAATGGGGCTGGTAGGACTTGACTTCCTCCTATATAGTATATCGGAAGTCCTTCTATATTATCTTTGCCTAGATATTTTGCATATATTGTGTTAATACTAGACTTTAGCATATCCAATATGTTCATTTTCTGTTTTTCTCCCTTCTATTAAGCTAATTCCTATTAGTGAGGTGTATTTCCCTGTTCTACTTAGTTTTTTATCATATAGTCCTATTATAATGTCTTGTGTTTGTATTTTTTCATCTTCTGCATATATTGTTATTTGATTTGCTTTTAATCCTAGTAGCATTCCATTTGGCATTCCTAATGATGTAAATGGAATTACTCTTAATTTACTTAAGTATTCTATTGGGATTCCTTCTGTGTCTCCTTTTATTATTTCTTGTGTACTGTTTAATATTTGATCTGGTATGATATTTTCTAATATTTCATTTTCTACTATTATTACAGGCTTTCCACTTATTGGCTCTTTTAGTAGATTTCCAGTGTCTATCATTGCATTGCTTTCTGCTTTTTTGCCATCGATTTCAATTTCTATTTTGCAATACATGTTTTTGCTTGTCATTTTTCCTTTTATTATTTTGAAGGCTATTACTATTGTTACAAATCCAACTATGCCTCCTAAAATTGCTATCTTTAGCGGATATGCTCCTATGTATATTCCATTTTGCATAAATATTTCTGATGGATCTATAAAGTATAGTAATGCAAATGCAGTTCCTCCAAAGGTAAAAGAAGTTAAGTAGAATATTAGTAATTGCTTTAGGCATTTTTTTATTGTGCTTGGTGCTAGCGCTATGTATATCATTGCTATTGATAGCAGTATTTTTAATGTTAGTGTTTTATAGAATTCTAAGTCTGATATGTATGATACTATTGCATATATTCCACCTAATAGACTTGCTAAAAATATGCGTATTAATTTTATGTCTGTTTTATTTATTGTTGCTGTTGCAAATAATATTATATAGTTCATAAATATATTTTCTATTAATACTATGTCTATATAAATTGTCATCTGTTCCTCCCTAACTTTTCTATATTGTACATCTTTGACTCTTAAAAAACTGTCATTTTATGAGGTAGAAAAAAAGAAATAATCTACATTTATAGATTATTTCTTTTTTATATTGACAAACCCTTAGATTTTTTCTAAGGGTTTCTACATATTTTTCAAAATTATAAAATTTAGCTTATTTATTTCCGTTCATTCCTCTATTTTTTCTAAGAAAGGCTGGAATATCTAGGTCATTACCATTTGCGTTTTGCTCTGTTGGTACTGGAATTGAGCTTATTTTCTTGTCCCATGCTCTGTTTACTAAATTACTCACATTTGATGCATTTTGTGCATCTTTATCTTCGAAACCTGTTGCTATAACTGTTATTGAGATATCGTCTCCCATTTCTTCATCTACTACTGAACCAAATATGATGTTTGCTTCTGAGTCTACACTGCGTTGAATTAATTCTGCTGCTGTGTTTACTTCGTGTAATCCTAAATTGCTTGAACCTGTGATATTGATTATTACTCCTCTTGCTCCTTCTATTGATGTTTCTAATAATGGACTTTCTATAGCTTGTTTTGCTGCGTCTTCTGCTCTGTTTTCTCCGCTTGCTCTACCTATTCCCATGTGAGCCATTCCTGTATTTAACATTATTGTTTTAACATCTGCAAAGTCTAGGTTGATTAGCCCTGGTACTGCGATTAAGTCTGATATACCTTGTACACCTTGTCTTAATACATCGTCTGCCATTTTAAAAGCTTCTAATATTGATGTTTTTCTATCTATTATTTGTAATAGTTTATCATTTGGTATTACAACTAATGTGTCTACTTTACCTTTTAAGCTTTCTATTCCTCTTTCAGCTTGTGATAATCTTTTCTTTCCTTCAAATGTGAATGGTTTTGTTACTACACCTATTGTTAGTATTCCCATTTCTTTTGCTGCTGCTGCTACTACTGGTGCTGCCCCTGTACCTGTTCCTCCACCCATTCCGGCTGTTACGAACACCATATCTGCTCCGCGTAATGCTTCTGCTATTTCTCCTTTTGTTTCTTCTGCTGCTTGTGCTCCTATATCTGGGTTTGCTCCTGCTCCTAATCCTCTTGTTATTTTTTCTCCTATTTGAATTTTTGTAGATGCTTTTGATTCTTGTAATATTTGTCTGTCTGTGTTTACTGCAATAAATTCTACCCCTCTAATTCCAGCTTCAATCATTCTGTTTACTGCGTTGTTTCCTGCTCCTCCTACACCTATTACTTTTATTGTAGCAATTCCATCCATCATTAATTTGCTATTTTCTTCATACTCCATCATAATGGTTCCTCCTAATTTTTATTATTCATTATTTTTATTTTAAGAATAAAAGAAGTCCTTTATTCTTTGTAGTATAGTTTTCATTATACTTTCGTCTGATTTGACGTCTATGCTGCTTGATACCGTTTTTGCAAATGGTCTTGCTGCAACATATCTTATTAGTGCATAACTTGCTCTATATTCTGGCTTTATTGTGCTTATTAATCTTCCTGTTGCTATTTTTACAGGGATGTTTAAAATTATTTTTCCTGCTACATCACTTTTATTTATTGTTGCTATTCCTTGCCCTGTTAAAATTACACTGTTTATTCTTTGTTTAAAGCCTTGGCTTGTTATGTCTTTGTTGACTAATGTGAATATTTCTTCTATTCTTGCTTCTATTATTTCAATTAGTTCAGAGCTTTTTATTGATTTGCTTTTCATATTATTATCTGCACATGTGTTTAGTATTATGTCATTATCATTATCTATAAATGATTTTAAGGCTAGTCCATATTGTTTTTTTAGATTGTCTGCCTCTTCTCTTGATATATTTAAGATAAAGGCTATATCTTGTGTTATGCTTTCTCCACCTATTGGTATGGTGTTTGTATATATGAATTTCTTACCTTCAAAAGCTCCTATGTTTGTGCTTCCTGCTCCTACGTCTAGAATTACTACATTGTCATTTAATTCATTTGTATCTAATATTACATTTCTTTGAGCTAATATATTTGGTACTATTCCATCTATCTCTATGCCAATTTTTCTGAATATTGCTCTTAGTTTTGACACGTATTCTTTTTCTGCTAGTATAACTTGTCCGTTTAGTGTAAATGATGCACTTAAGTTTCCTACTGGGTCATCAACCCTTTCGCCACTTTCTAATATGAATTCACTTGGTGCAATGTCTATTAGGACTTTATCTTCTGGAATTTCGATGTCTTTTACTTGTGTTATAGCAGATGCAACATCTTTTACTGATATTCCGGCATATTTGTCTTTTATTTCTTTTAGTATGCTGTTTTGTACGATTGTTACATATTGCCCTGGTATTGTTGTATAGGCTGAGTTTATTTTTAGACTTGCTTGTTCTTCGGCTTGCTTAATTGTTTTACCTATAGCCGTAGCAACTTCGTCTTCATCTATTATTTGAGCCTTTTTTATACCTGAACATCTTGCTGAAGTACTGCAAATAATCTCAATTTGGTTGAAATTATTGACTTCGCCAACTACTGTTGTAACTCTTTCAGTACCTATATCAACTCCAACAATTATATCTCCTATTGCCAAAGTCCATTCCTCCATTTTCTTAGAATTTCTTATAGATAAGAATATTATATTTTGAGTCGAAAGTCAATACTTTTTGTAATATTTTTGTAACATTTTTGTAATGTGTTTGCAACATATTTTTGTAGCCTTAGAGTGGCTTGTTTTTGCGTGTTTGTTCACATAATTTGGTTATTATCCTTTGGTAGTTTATATGCATCATAGAGTTTTATACTACTGGTATAATGGAAGCAATTTTGGACGAAAAAAATCATCAGTTGGAGCTGATGATTCTTTCTATTCCTAAAATATTTTTGCATTTTTTAATAATGAACCCACTACTCGAGTTAATTGGTTATCCTGTGTTTGTGCTGCGTTGCTATTTATTGTATAATTTAGGTTCTTTACTATTTCTGCTTGTCCTTTTTCTAATACTATATATATTCTTAATAATTGTTTGTCTCCATCTGTTTCTAGTTTAGCACTAAATTCTTTTACATAGTTACTTACTACTATTTCATTTTGATATATTCTTTTATCTACAAATGTATATGTGTTTCCTGATTTGAATTTTATTGTATTTGTTGTTACTTCTGTTACTTTATTCCCTGCTGTTTGTGTTTCTGATATCATTTTTGTTTCAAATTTATTGAGTTCTAAACTTACATCACCAGTATCATTTATACTTGTTATATTTTTGTTATAAAAGGATAATACTATCGCTATTATTGAGACAATTATTCCCATTGCTACTACATATATTAGTAAACTGGCTACTGTTATACCTTTTTGTGTTTTCATTGTTTTTTCCTCCTCTGTGTGTTGGAATAGTAGACATTTTTAATTATTATTTGTTGGCTTATTTTGTGGTTCCTTTTTTGTCCATTTTTCTAAATAATGACGTCTTATGATTGATAGGTTTGTGAACATTCTACCTACGAATACTACTATGGCTGCTAAGTATATGTCTACATTTAGTTTCTCACCTAGGTATGTTAATAGTATTGATAGTATGGCATTTCCAAAGAATCCTGACACGAATATTTTTAGGTCGAATTTGCCATGTACTACTGCTGTTATTCCTCCAAACACTGAGTCTAGTGCTGCTACTATTGCTATTGCTAAATAACCTGTGTATGTATATGGTATTACAGGTACATTCACACCTATTATGGCTCCTAAAATACAGCCTATTATTATTGCTACAAATATCATTTTTATTCCTCCATATCTATATATTTTGTTGTCATTTGCCCTTCATATTTAGGGATTATTATATTATCTGATCTTTCTACTGTTGCTGTTTTATCCATTGGCTTTATCATTCTGTCCATATAACCTGATTCTTTTTGCATTAATCCACTTTCTAGTTTTACCTGATCTCCAATGGCTTTTACTATATATGGTGAGTTTAGTCGATTTCCATCTATTGTTATGAATGTGTCTTGTACTAGTGCTAAGTCTGTTGTGTTTACTATTCTTATTTCATTTATTGATATTGCTTCGGCTCCTGCTAGTTTTAGTTCATTTAGCAATTGTAGTATATCATATAAGTCTATTTCCGCTTCATCATTATCTTCTAATGTTACTATTACTCCGCCTCCGACTACCTCTGTTTTTCCTAATAATAAATTAGCTTCTTTCAATTCGCTTTCTAGTAGGTCTCTGGTTTCTTGGTCATTTTCTGATTTTTGTTTGTATTCTGCTATTTTTTCGTTAGTTTCATCTAGTTTTTTTTCTATTTCTTCATGTTTTGTTTTCCAGCTTGCTAGTGTTGTTCTAAGCTCAGCTTCTCTCATTGTTTCTATTGCTGCTATGTCTGTTTGCTCTACTGTTTTGAATTGTGCAAACATGACTGCTACTAGTACAAAACATACTATTCCTAGTACTATTGTTAAAGTCATTTTTCCTTTCAAACTTATTCACCTATCTTTCCTTTATGTATTCATGTGTTAGTATTCCCTCGTATTTTGGTATTGTTATACTTCCTGCTGTATTTGATTTTTTTATTTCTACTATTACTCCATCTTCCTTCATTTGCTCCATATATCCGCTTACATCTAGTGAACCTTTTAAATATTCTGGTGAGCCTATTGCTTTTATTGTAAATGGAGCTCCTACTTTTTCTCCGTTTATTCTTACTACATATCCATCACAAGTTATTGCTGTTGTTGTCACTATTCTTTGGTCATTTATTGATATTGCTTCTGCACCTGCATTTTTTAGTATACTTACTATGTTGATAAGGTCTCCATCATGTACTAGTAACTGATTTGGATCTACTATAAGACTTGTTAGATTACTTGTGTTTTTAAGATTATCATCTACAGTTATTACTACTCCTTTACCTTTTACCTCTGTTAGCCCCAAAAACATTCTTGCCATTGATAATTCCTGTTCTAAATCTGCTGATTCAGTGTTGTTTTCTGTTGCCTTTTTTCTTTCTTCTTCTAGTGTTTCTTCTGCTTGTTGTAATTCCTCGTATATATCATTGTATTTGTCTTTCCATTTAAACACTTCATCTCTTAATTTATTTACTGTTGCATTGCTTGATACTGGATTTGTTGTTGATTCTATTGTTCTTAATTGTACTGATATTCCTATTGTTATGAATACACATACAATTCCCAATATTAATGCGATTTTATTTTTTTTCATTTAGTAACTCCTTTCTAGATTTTCTTTCTAAATATTACTTTTTCGCTATTTAGTCCGCTGTCTATTATTATATCTCCATCTATGCCTTTTTCATCATCTACTATTACCTTTATATACATCATTTTTGTATTTATATCTGAGGCATTTCCTAGGTATACAGTTTTTCCGTTCGCTCTCTATTTTTAATATTATATCATTTTTATTTCCAATGTCTATACTTGTTATTAAATTGCCTAATTCATTGTTGTTTGCCGATTCCATTATTTTTAATACTGTTCCTAGTAATTCTAGGTCTTCAGCAGATAGCCTTCCACCTATTTTTATTTCTTCTACAGCTGTTTTATATGATATTATTTCCGGTAAATTGTTAGTTGTTTCCGCTTCTTCTAAGATATATCCTTGATTATTTATATATACATATTTTTCATTATATTCTAGAGCATATGTTGCATTTCTTTCTTTTATTTCAATTAGTATTCCATCTGGTAATTGTTTGCTTATTTTTACTCCTTCGATATATGGATTATTTTCTATTTTATTTATTACGGTATTATTGTTTATTGTAAATAGATTTTCACCTATATTTATTTCACTTAGTGCTATTATTTCTGTTCCTGTTATCTTTGAGTTGCCTTCTACTTTTATTTCTTTTATATTAAATAATGGCGATAACATTAATGCTAGAAGTGCTCCTATGACTATTGTTGTTATTAATACTCCTTTTAGAAATGACATTATTCTTCTTTTTCTTTTTTCTTTTTTTAAGTCTATTTTTTTATTTGCTTTAGCTTTTTGTTTTTTTGTATCTGCAGTTTTTGGTGTTTTTGGTTTGTTTTTTTCTTTTGGCTTTGTTTTGTTTTTTGTTTTTAGGGCTTGTCTTTCTTTTTTATTCTTTTTTTGTTTTTTCGGTTCTGGTAATTTTGTTACACCTATTACTATCTCATTGTCAAAGTTGAATAATTCATTCTCTGCTTGTCCTTGTTTATTTTTAGCGGATTTTTTATCCGCTTTTTTTAGTCTTTTTGCACCTTGTTTCTTCACTTCTTTCACCTACTTTTGTGATATTGGCTCCTAAGCTATTTAGTTTCCCAGCTAAGTCTTCATATCCTCTTAGTACATATTCTATGTTATTTACTGTAGTTTTTCCTTTTGCTGCTAAACCTGCTACTACTAATGCGGCTCCTCCTCTTAGGTCTGTCGAATTTACATCAGCTCCTGTAAGTTTTTTCGTTCCTTTTATTATTGCTGTTTTTCCTTCTATTGTTATTTTTGCTCCCATGCGTTTTAGTTCGTTTGTGTATTTATATCTATTTTCAAATATATTCTCTATTATTAATGATGTTCCTTTTGCTGTTGTAAATAGAGCACCAAATACGGATTGCATATCTGTTGGAAACCCCGGATATGGCATTGTTTTTATATCCACTGCTTTTAGTTTTTTTGGTGCCGTTAATTCTATTATATCGTTTTTTATACCTATTTTACAACCCATTTCCTCTAATTTGTGTATTACTGGTATTAGATGTTCTTCATGGGCATTTTTTAGTTGTATATTTCCTCCTGTCATTGCAGTTGCTACTAGCAAGGTTCCCGCTTCTATTCTGTCTGGCATTATATTGTAGCTTGCCTCTTTTAATTTTTTTACTCCTTTTATTTTTATTGTGTTTGTACCTGCTCCTTGGATTTTTGCTCCCATTTTGTTTAATGCTTTTTGCAAATCCACTATCTCGGGCTCTAATGCTGAATTATTTATTGTAGTTTCTCCTTCTGCAAAAACTGATGCTAACATTATATTTTCTGTTGCTCCTACACTTGGGAAATCTAAGTTTATATCTGCTCCTATTATTTTGTCAGCAGTACATTTGATATATCCTGCTTCTTCTTCTACATTTATTCCTAGTTTTCTAAATCCGCTTAAATGTAAATCTATTGGTCTTGCTCCAATATCACATCCTCCAGGATATGAGAATACTGCTTTTTTGAACCTTGATATTAATGCTCCTGCTAGTATTACTGATGACCTTAATTCTCTCATTAGTCTGTCTGGTATTTGTACTTCTTTTATATTGCTACTGTCTATTATTAGCTTGCCCTTGTGTTTCTTTATTTTACAGCCTAATATATTTAAGATTTGAATTGTTTTTTCTGTATCATAGATTTCTGGAACATTATATAAGGTAGTTTTTGGACTTAATATACTTGCTGCTAATATTGGTAGAGATGCATTTTTCGAACCTGATACATATGTTGTTCCTTGTAGCTTATTTCCACCTTCTATTATGTAACTTAACATCTTCTTTGCCTCCTCTAATTTGTTTTATTATGTTATATTTTATGCTCTATTTATGTAAATTGTGAAGATTGTTAAGTTTTTGCTTTTTTCGTGTATTCTGTTATTGTAATTATATGATAAAAGATTGTATTTTTCAATAGTTTTTATGGTAAAGATAATCGAGTAGAGTAGAAAATTTTATTAAATAAAATTTTCATCCCCTCTCACACC
>CAYXUA010000036.1:0-11469 GCA_964468015.1 uncultured Clostridium sp.
CCCAGCGGCAATCACTGCAAGAATCACTTCGTGATTCTTGATTAACTACCACTACATTATCGCACTTTCCTATCACATAAAAAAGGTATCCACATTTTCACATGAATACCTTTACTTCTTATTTCTTCTTTCCTTCACAAGCGTTGTGATAAAATCCATGATTTCCTCCTGCTCACGTTCATCCAACAACCTATGATATCGTACTAATTGTTGCTCTTTCTGCGACAATTGATACATAGCTTCGTTTTTAGGCGTATTACTCTCTTTCACTCCATTCGTCGCCTCTAATAACGTTTCAACTGGTATTTCATATAAATCAGCAAGGCGACATATTACGGAAACAGATGGACTTACCCTTCCCGTTTCATAATGAGAATACGTCTGCCGTATTACACCTATTCTCTGCGCAACAAAAGCCTGTGTGTAATTGTTCTGTTTCCGAAGTGTCTGTAAGTAAATACCAAACTGATTGTTATTCATTGATTTTCCTTAGTATTTTTATTTTCTTATTCTTTCGTAAAATATTTTTAAAATAACACTCTGTTTTGTAGACATAAGTGTATCTTCATGCTATATTCTGTTTGTTACGTAACACATCTAAAGACTTGTCTTATAATCACATCATAAAGGAGTTTCTATAAATATGAATCAAAACAACCCTACTTATGAAAACATCACTGGTGCTATCCAATATAACATGACAAACGACTATATGTTTCGTGCTGTCCTTCAGAAGAATCATAAAGTCTTAACCGGACTCGTCAGTTCTCTACTACGTCTTAGTCCTGCAGACATTCAGTCTATTGAAATCATAAATCCCATAAAATTAGGTGAATCCATCAATGATAAAGAATTCTGGCTTGATGTCAACATCATCCTAAATAACAACTTACATATCAATCTGGAAATGCAGGTTATTAATGAAGGTAATTGGAAAGAACGTTCTTTAAATTACCTATGCCGTTCTTATGATTCCCTAGAAAAAGGGGAACATTATGAAGATACTCTTCCTTTTATACATATCGGTTTTCTTGACTTTACTCTCTTTCCTAAATATCCCGAATTCTATGCTACCTACATGTTTCAAAACATCAAAAATCATACCATCTACAGTGACAAGCTACAGCTTCGTGTGGTAGAATTAAATCAAATAAACTTAGCTACCGAAGAGGATAAACAGTATGGTCTTGATTACTGGGCCTTTCTCTTCAAAGCAAAGACATGGGAGGAGCTGAAAGCTATGGCTACAAAAAATGAATATCTCGACGAAACTGCTAAAACCATATATGAACTTAGTTCCGACTTCAAAATTCGCGAAGAATGCCGACGCAGAGAAGACTATAAACGCCAGATTGCTTCTTACGAAAGAAGACTTGCAGAAAATGAAGCTACCATTGCCGAAAAAGACTCGCTTCTTTTGGAACAAACTACCCGCATTGCTGAGCTAGAAGCACAATTACAACAACTACAAAAATAATTTTTACGAACCAAAAGGCTTAGGTCTTTTGCTTCATCTTTTCTTCTTAGTAATTTTATTTACTACCACATTGCAAAAAAATTTGCAAATATACCAACCTATTACTGCTCCAAACGTATTCAATATTACATCATCTGTTTCAACACGTCCTCGCCCTGTAATGTACTGAAAAAATTCTATACCCATACTTGAAATCATTGCTATCCATACGAAATACTTTACTGTCAATCGTTTCTGCCATAACAAATTGGCAAATATCCCAAGAGGAACAAACAACAGTATATTCTCAACTATATATTTCGCAGCTACAGGATTCCATTCAAACGTTGAAAATGGCAATAGCTTTATTACCCTATAGGCTTCCTGTTCTCTGGATAAAAGCGTTATCCCTAGTACAATATAACAATAGGCGGCGAACAAGGAAATTACTACGCCTCTCAACACATGTTTTTCATCTCTTCCCTGTCGATTGCAGTAGAAAAAATATCCTGCGCCTACCACTATTGCGCATATTGTCGCTCCCAAAAAGTAGGAACGAAAAAAGTGACAAATGTCATTAATAATAGTATGCATAGTTCAAATCCTACATTAAATTAATTCCATAATGAATAACAAACTACTCGCATTGCTGAACTAGAAGCCCAACTACAACAACTACAAAAATAATTTTTACGGACCAAAAGGCTTAAGTCTCTTGGTTCATCTTTTCTTCTTAGTAATTTTATTTACTACTATGTTGCAAAAAAAATTTGTACAGATGCCAACCTATTACTGCCCCAAACGTAAGCCTCAATAATTTCTTCCTTTAATCCCTACAGCCACTAAAACCGTCTTTAAAATAGTTTTTCCTTTCACTAACAAACTATCTCTTCCTGTGTGATTCATTAATTTACCTATATCTGATACGTTCACATGATCAAAAAAATATGTTCTTTCTTTGGGTTCTTTCGCAGGTTGATAAAATGCCACATTATAGCGCACTGCTTCATGCCAATCTACTTGTTGATATTTCATATTCTCTTTTAATTCCTCAAAAAGCCTCTGCCCCTTTGTGGAATTAATAATACTCAATGAAGTTCCTTTATCATCATACATTTCCGGTGCAATATTCCGCACCCCCCAAAAATCAGCCAAGGTAATATCACTCACATTTGTGGACGGCTTAAATTGACAATGGTAGCAGGATGGGCGTAATATAACGTTTTTTAAAAACACTTTCATAAAGGAATCCTGATGATGTTCCTTTCGATACTCGATATCATGACTGAATGGAATTGATATCGAGTATCGAACCCATCCTTCGTGCTTTGCACGAAACGATGGGTTTGATTCTCTCCGTCGTTTTTCCCCAAGCTTATTCTCCATATATCTCAAATACTGCTTCCACACCATAGGTGAGGGAACTCCATGGCAAATAAAATCAACACAATAAAGCTTATCATATTCCTGATTTAAAAAAGCTTTTAATCCTGCATTCTGACAAGGTGTTCCACTAAATAAAACAAATTTGTTATTTTTCAAATTACTCTCTATTTCCTGATAAACCTTATTGGTATCACTTTGAAGATACTTCGAACCTCGTAGTTTCTTAATATCATCCTTTTTCTCAATTCCTATATGATACACCATATCATTTTCATCAAATGCTGCACCGTATACAACCCCGCCCTTATCAATAATATTCTCTGCTAATAATGAAAAAATGCCACCTGAAGAACTCTCTAAGCGTACTTCTTCATCCAAATTCATACACGCATAAGCTGTTATTGGAATACCTTTGTCTGCATTTTGCTCATTACTTGTTGGACATGCTTTCTCACACAGATGACAGTTTATACATTTACTTCTATCTATCATCGGATATCGAAATCCTTCTGCATCTTCATATAGCTCTATGCATTGTTTCGGACATACATTAGCACAGGCTGTACAACCACAACACTCTTTTTTATCAGCAATTAGCTCCTTCATCTTTTATATTTCCTATCTTTTTCTCATAAAATATTCGTACCGATATTGCAAAGCATATACAAATAAGGTACGTACAAATACCTATTACATTATTCTTGATGCTTGTCGAGGCATAGAATACACACAACGTAAACATGTTGAACAAGAAATTATGCTTAGTACCTAATGAGTATTTTTTTGCCAGATATACCTCTGCATACACATACCATATTATTATCGTTACTATTGATGCCTTTGATATTGCTATCGTTGTTCCTTGAATGGTATACGCAAGAAAATTACTTATTATTGCAATTATCAATATTGTGAAACATATCTTAGTATACATTTTTATTTCATCTAGCACTTTATAATAATTTGACAGCACCACACTAATAGAACAGCTTAATCCCAATCCTGGCAAAATGACCCTAAATACTTCTATAGAATCTATGTAGCTTGGAAGAAACCATGTGATAAACTTCTCAAGCGGAAAGTAAATGCACAGACATATTGCCACTACTATACTTATATACATTACATTTGTTGTATACTTTTTTATAACTTCTTCTCTCTTTAATTGTTTTAATGTGGGGTACATCAGCACCGCAACAGACGTAATTAATACTGATACCAAATTAAGCATACTATAAGCAAACGAATATACACCATATACTTCTTTTGAGAAAAAAATAGATACAAATTGCCTATCTAAGACAAGTAACAGATTTACAATTATTCCCGCTAACAACAACGGTATACCTGTCTTATGAAAGAATATAATCTCTTTCTTATCACTTTTATCTATTTTCATTTTTCCCCAAAATATGTCCCTATAAAGAAAAAAATAACAACATAAAACACAAATATTTATCACTATATACAGGAATATATATCTTTCACTTGAAATAGAAATATTCGTATGACTCTTCAATACAATATATAAAATTGCTACCAATATAATCAGTGAAAATGATTTTAAAGTATTAATAACCGATAATTGTTTGAATCGCTGAACCGCTTGCGAAATAAATTGAAAAAAAGAAATAAGATTTTGAACTCCCACTTCTAAGACAATAAACACAATTATCACTTGTGACACTGCATCTTTTACAATATAAGCATTCAACAAATAAAGTAACACAAATGCTATGCAACCTGCCCCAAACTGTTGTACAATAAAATAGCGAAAATAAAATCTTGTTTTTTCTTTTGGTAAATCTGAATACTTCCAACCACCATATTTCAAATAAATGCCGTTCACAAATCCAAAATGTAATAGTCCTGCATATGTACTATATAAAGTAAACACTTTATAATTTCCATATTCTAATGGAGTCATAATTTTGGGCAAATAAATTCCTACCGCTATTCCAGAAACCAATACACACACATTGCTAACTATGACCATAAATGCATTTTTAATAAATCTACTATCCATCTCCATTTTTTCTATATCCTTCCCCATATACTATTTACTGCATTTATGTTTTATTAATATTAGTAAATCAATTATGTTCTTTGAAAATGGAGTACACACAAGCATATATGCCACTTTTAACTTGCTATTCGGCTTTTGATAACTCTTATATTTTCTATAGTATTCTCTACACCCTTTTTTATCAGCTGAAGCAAATGCAATTCTGAAATGCCAATAATAATGTTCTTCCATAATTATATTCATATATTTTTGCTTTTCTTCTTTGCTCATTTCTATTAAATTTACTGTATTTATTAATATATCCAAATCCTGTTCAAGCGCATTATGTTTATCTTCAGCATTAAATATAGAATTTGATATACTATCTTTTCTAATCACATACTTACATAGGCTCTCATCAATAAAACCTCTTTTATATTCATAATAGATTGGAAGCAATATCTGCCAATTCGGTCCCTTTCTCGAAGGATAAATATGTCTATTACAATGTGTTTTTTCAAATGCACTCGTCCTAATCATGTGACATGCTGCTGTTGCAATAGAATCTCTTCTCAAAAAATGCTCAAACTGATTTTCATCAAATCTATTCTTCCTTTTGTGAGATAAATAGCCTATTGGTGTATCAATATCTTCTATATTAACTATCGTAGCATCACTTGTTACACAGCCATACTCAGGATGACTTTCCAAAAATGCTACCTTTTTTTCTATTGAGTCAGGAGTTAGCACATCATCATATTCCGGCCAGCAAATATACTCTCCTCTTACATACTTAAATCCTTCATTTAATGCCTCTGATACTCCACCATTTTTTTTACATATTATCTGAACATCTATTCCTCTACTCTCAAATTTTTTCCTATAGCTCTCAACTATCTTTAAAGTTCCATCTGTAGATTCATCATCAACATAAATATATTCAAATTCTGTATATGTCTGTTCTAATAACGAATCCAATAATCGAAAGACAAATTCTTTTCCATTCCATCCTGGTGTTATCACACTTACTAAAGGTTTCTTTGATTCCTGCATATTCTGTTTCACTTATCCTCTCATTCCAAATTCTTTAGTAAGAAACCTCCTGAAGCCTGCTTAAACTTCACAAGTGTTTCTTCTACATCATTCCATTCAATTCTATTACTTATAATATTTGCCTTTGAGCACATTCTCTCTTCCAACCCCAATTGAGTTAGTAATGTCTCTATCCTATTATCAAATCCCTTAGAACTAGTTGGAATAACTATGAAATTAGTATGGAAAATAATAGCAAACGCCATACAATGAAAAGAATCTGTGATAACCAGTTCACTATCTCTTATTGTTTTTAACCAATCATAAACAGATGAAACTATACTTTGCTTCTTTTGTTTATATTTTGAGTCATAACAACATATTATCTCATCTGAAAGTTTTGTCTTGTTATGCAAAACAAATTTAAAGATTTGTCGTCCCTCAACCTTGGACTTATCAGCTAATGATTTATATCTCATCGAATCCACTAAAAACACGGGATCGCATACCAATTCTGCATTAATTCCCCTACTCCTTATGTAACTTTGCCCTTCTACTTCTCTAGTACCCACACCATGAAATGTTCTTATTTGTTTTACTATCTCTTCTTCTATTTTTTCATCTACAAAATTTATTGTTCCGAAACTAACAGCATAAGCAATTCGCCTCTTTTCTTTAATAAAGTCAAGATAATAGCTTAATGTATATCCTTTCTCTGCATTTCTAACAAACCATTCACACCAAATTTGATCGCTTCCACATATATATGCATCATGTTCTGAATTTATCGTTTCCAGATCTTTGTGCTTTCTGTATCGTTTTCTTGTTATCTTTATCTCTTCTTTTACAAACTTTTTTGTTGGAGATATTCTAAGTAACTTATCCCACTCTCTTCTAATACAATACCCTATATACGTACGCCATTTTATTCTAAATGGAACATAGTCTATTACTTCATTCTCTATATTATTTTGTTGTAAAAATTTCTGCAAAGCATACGTTTGCAGCACTGCACCATAATTCGGCATCCAATGATATGTTATTGTTGCTGTTTTCATATTTTCCTTCCCCTTACAATTTCATTTTGATACTACATTTTATCCTTTGTACCATATTCATTCCTAATAAAAATATCACAAAAAATAGTATTCCAAAGTTTAATGGTGACGCAATAAAACAAATACAATAAGTAAAAAATATATTAAATGTAATTCCATTTCTTTTCATATCATCTCTTAAATAACGTTCTAGGAAACCACTAAAATACCCTTTGCACAAAAACTCAAGGCATATGCCTAATATACCAAAATCCGCATATGGAACAGCAAATTGTGAAAAAGAAGGGGTATTTCCTGCAATAATAATGGACTCATGGTAAAATAAATTTATAATTCTAGAATATCCATATATATGCGGTTTACCTGAATATATCGCTCTTGGAATTACCGACCAAAAAAGTTTTTCACCCAATATTTTCCCCTGATAAAATGACCACTCTTCACCTTTGCTATATTGTAATAAGCGCAAAAAATTAGAATAATAATCTGAATAATCAAGCAAATTTATATTTGATTGAATTCTCATTAATAATACTATTCCTAACAATCCACCTATTCCCAATATTATTGTTTTTTTCATATTTAAGGTTTTTACAAACATGTCTCGATAAAAAAGATATATAACTATAATTCCCAATATCATCATCTTTGAACCCGTAAAATAAGAAGCCACGATACCCCCTATATACATATATAAATAGCTTTTTCTTCTTTTCCAATATGTTATACACAAAATTAATATGGCAGCAACAATAATAGACAATTGAAAAAGAACATAATATATTCCATTTCCTGTCCTTCCTGTCATATATGCTTTTCTCGAATCAGTTATCCAAGTCAATATCCCTACGCCCGAATATCCAAGCAATAAAAAAGCAATTATTCCTATAACAACTGTGCATTTTAACATAAACGAATATTTACTAGTTGCATACTTCTGTCTCTTAATTCGAAAATTTAAAATTCTGGTTCTATATCCCAAATAATATCCAATATATTTAAATATTGTTGATATATAAAGAATAAAACAAAATGTAAATAATGTTGTACCAAATTTATAGTATGATTTAATCATTAATAAAAAGGGCAACAAGCGCACAAGAATTTCATTTGCTATTTCAACCGTATATGCATTGAATAAACTTTTGTTCATCTTACTAACGTACATAAAAATCCCCAAATCCAAACATATATATACAGTCAAAAAAATAGCCACCATAATTTTCTCGCTTTCACCTTTTAACTTAGTAATTAATTTCTAGCATTCTTTCTTATTATTGCTTTTTAATAAAATTTCTGCAGCACCCACTATTTCACTAATAGCTACACAAGCATAAGCAATCACCGGACAGCCTGCTCTTTGCGTTTCAATGATAGGTCTACCAAATCCTTCATATTCCGAAAGATATATCTAATCAAATACTTGGTTATATATATCAATCAAAACCTCATATGATATTCCTTTTAAATGTAAGAAATTATTACCTAATTCATTTTTTATCATTTCCTGCTCGAATAAGCTAAATTCTCCAGCACATATTTTAGCTAAAAATATGCGTATGTTGCCGCAACCTCAACTGAAAAATCAAACCTCTATTACTTCATTTATGTCCTAATTTACTTATAAACATCTCTAAACACTTCTAAATATTTTCTGCCAATTTGAAATGCATCATACTCTCTAAACGTACAATATGTACTATAATTTTCTTTTTCCGTCATTCGTATATTATCTATCCATTCTTGTATACTATATGGATCTTCTACATATATTGCCTTCCCTTGAGAAACTTCTGGAATGCTTGTACATTTAGTTGTAATAACTTTTTTTCCTAGTTTCATTGCTTCAATAACTGGCATTCCAAATCCTTCAAATACACTTGGAAACAGAAATATACTACAATTTTTTATTAATGCATTTCTCTCTTGATCCGATACAAACCCCGTCATAATACAATTTTTTTCTAATTTATTTACTTTTATATACTCTGACAGTTCTTCAGATATCCCTCCACTTATTCCTGAAATTAAAAGTTTTATAGGCAACTCTTTTTCCTCATTCTTCACCAATTGATTTATCACTTCGATAATTGTTGTCAAATTCTTGTGTTTTAAAGGTGAAGAAACCGTATAATAATACTTATTAGCTTCTATCTGATATTTTTCTGCAATTTTATCAAAATTCTCATATACTTCCATATCAGAAATTGGATTATAAATTACTTCAATTTTCTCTTCTGGTGTTCCATAATACTTAATAATATCTTGCTTACAAAATTGAGAAATAGTTACAATCTTATCTGTAATGCTAATGTTTCTCTTCCATGAATACTTACACCATATATATCTCATTTTAGTAAAATACTCTGGATAATGTAATTGCTGTAAATCATGAACAATAATAACGCTTTTTATATTCTTCATTCTAATCAATGGACGTATATATACAGGACAAAAATAATATTTTATACCCATTTTTCTAATCAGCTTTGCCAAACTATAATTCTGCCAAATTAAACGCTTCCAAATTGGAAGAGTATTAATCGGGCATATTACAATTTTAAATTTATCTTTATTCATTTCATATTTATTAAAACTATACGCATTATCTTTCGTTGTAAACAAAACAAATCTATATGGTGCATCTAATAATAAAAATGTATCTAATAATGTTCTTAACACGGTTTCTGCTCCACCTATATTATTAGGTTTTAGCCATAGCAAATCGACTGCAATATCCATTCTTGTATTCATATTTCTCCCCCTTATACCTCATGCATCCATTCCAAAGTAAATCTTATACCTTCCTTTCTTTGATAAGGCAACATACCTACAATTCTCCTTGTATTCTCTAGTTCTACAATATTATCGGTTGTCATATTTTTTAACCTAAACGATGTCATCGGAAACTTAATTCCTAACACTTTTAATAAATCGCCAACCCACGCTGCGCATTTAATAATTCCAAAAGGAACCTTTACTATCTTATAATTTAATTGTTCCGCAATTTCATTGGCCCATTCTTCGATATTAGTTGGTTCATAATCACCTATATAGAATATTTTATTATCCTTATCTTCTGTACTATTCCATAACAATTCTTCTATTTGATACACTGCATTTCCAACATATCCATATGTTTTCGTACAACTTTTATTTCCGATATGAAAATACGATTTTTTTATAACCATATCAAAAAAATTTCTATATGGTACATCAAACCATGGTCCCCATATAGACGTTGGTCGAATAATTGCCCAATCACACTTAGGTTCATTTTCCCATGTCACTTTTTCTGTAATAACCTTACTCTCTCCATACAATGTTGAAGGTTGATAATCAAACTGATTTTTAGGCTGATACCCTGTTCTACACACCAACATAGATGACGTTAAAATCATCTTTTTTATCCTATTAATACCCTCACAGCATTTAAGAATATTAAACGTTCCAAGTGTGTTGCTATCATAATCTTCTATTGTTTTTCCTTCCAAATCTGTCCTTGCTGCCAAGTGAATCACATAATCAGGTTGAAATTCAATAAAAACGTTTTGTAATTCTTCATAATTGCGAATATCTACATTACGCCACACTTTTTTATGATTTTTAACTTTAGGAATTACAATATCAACATTACATACAGCAATACCTTTATTCATTAAATCTTCTATCAAATTAGTCCCAATAAATCCTGATCCACCAGTCACTAATACTCTGATATTATCTCTCTGCTTCATATTTCTCCCCTACAACACCATCTTTGCTATTTCCATCCCATAACACTCTACTGCATATAACCTGCTATATCCGTTATCACGGTAAATTCCATACTTTATCCTTGCACGATGAAAGGCTTTTTTTATATTCTTTTCATGACTTACTCCATTTCTTCTGAAATTGGCAAGCACTTCATTTACTACGCACACATGACAATTATCTTTACGAATCCTCAGAATTAAATCCCAATCATCGTGAATATTTTCATTCTTGTATTGATACTTCTCATAAATCGTTCTTGGTATAAATGTAGTTGGATGATTCCAATATCTGGATGTAATCCACTTACTCTCTTTTGCTTTTTTTATAAATCTTCTATCCTCACCAACAATTCTTAAATCTGCATAGAACAGGTCATACTTTTCTTGTATGTAATAGCGAGCTGCTACTTCAACTGCCTGTGATTCATACCAGTCATCACTATTGATGATTCCAATCAAATCTCCCTCTGCCATGGCAATTCCCTTATTCATAGCATCATAGATGCCTTCATCTTTCTCCGAAATATAACGATAGGATATATTCTTTTCCATAAATCGATCTTCATAACTTTTAATAATATCAATCGTTCTATCTGTGGATTTTCCATCAACTAATATATACTCCAGATTAGGATAAGTCTGATTCAGTACAGACTCTATGGTGTCACCTATTGTTGTTTCACTATTTCTACATACTGTAATAATACTAACCAAAAGCTCTTCTTTTTCTTTCATACTTTACATACGCCATGCTTTCTCTTATATATAGTAAAT
>CAYXUA010000037.1:0-11392 GCA_964468015.1 uncultured Clostridium sp.
TTTCTATATATGTTTCAGCTTTAGTTCAGCCAGTTATTTCAGTGTTCTCTTCTTCCTTTACTTTTTTCCTTTTTCATTGTATAATCTATTTACTTATATAGTGGGGCGGAAAGAAGGTTTTTATGGATAGGGTTCATGATTTATTAAAAAGGCATTTTGGATATGATAGTTTTAGAAATGGACAAGAGGAGATTATTAGACATATTTTGAGCTGTCGAGATTGTTTAGGAATTATGCCTACTGGGGCTGGTAAGTCTATTTGTTATCAGATTCCGGCTTTGTGTTTTTCTGGAGTTACTATTGTTATTTCTCCTCTTATTTCTTTGATGAAGGACCAAGTTGATGGATTAATTCAGTCTGGTATTCCTGCTACTTTTATTAATAGCAGTTTATCTTCGAAAGATTATACTCAAACTATTGAAAACGCTAGACTTGGAATGTATAAGATAATATATGTTGCACCTGAAAGATTGAATTCTGATACTTTTTTATCTCTTTTGAATAGTCTTGAAATTTCTATGCTTGCTATTGATGAGGCTCATTGTGTTTCACAATGGGGACATGATTTTAGGCCTAGTTATATTGAGATTGCAAATGTTATTTCAAAATTAAAAACTCGACCTGTTGTTGTGGCTTTTACTGCTACTGCTACAAATCTTGTTAAAGAAGATATTATTAATTTGCTACATTTATCAAACCCTTTTACTCTTACTACTGGATTTGATAGAGAGAATTTGCTTTTTTCGGTTCAGTCTCCTGAGAGCAAATTGACATTTGTTTTTAACTATTTGAAGCAACACAAAAATCAGTCTGGAATTATTTATTGCTTGACTAGAAAAATTGTTGATAGTGTTTATTCTGAACTTGCCGAGCTTGGATATTCTGTTTCCAAATATCATGGTGGTATGAGTGATAAGGAACGTGCTTCTAATCAACATGATTTTGTTTTTGATAATACAAATATAATGGTTGCAACAAATGCTTTTGGTATGGGAATTGATAAATCTAATGTTAGATATGTAATTCATTTTAATATGCCAAAAGATTTAGAGAGCTATTACCAAGAAGCAGGTCGTGCTGGGCGTGATGGCGATTTATCTGAATGTATTTTGCTTTTTTCAAGAGCAGATATTGTTAAGAATAAATACTTAATAGAACAGGGCTTTTCTAATTCTTCTCGTCAAACTGAGTATGCTAAATTAAATGAAATTATTGATTATTGTAATACCGATAAATGCCTTAGAAAATATATTTTAGAATATTTTGGTGAAAAAGTTGATTTTGATAATTGTACTTTTTGCAGTAATTGTAATAGTGAAATTGAAGTTACTGATATAACTCTTGATTCTAAGAAAATATTATCTTGTGTTAAACGAATGAATGAAAAATATGGTTCTGGATTAGTTACCGATGTACTTAAAGGTTCTAAAACCGCTAAAGTTAAGCAATTTGGTTTTGATGATTTATCTACTTATGGTATAATGAGCGAGTATTCCAAAGATACAATTAGAGATTTAATTTCTTTCCTAATTACTGAGGGATATTTAAAATCAGTAGGAGATAAATACCCTATTTTAATGATTGAGCCTTCAGCAAATGATGTACTTTTTGGTGATCAAACTGTTAGTATTAAAAGGAAAATAGAAAAAAGTAATAAAAAGCTTGAAGTTCTAGAGGCAAATTACGATACTTCACTATTTGAAATTTTGCGAGATTTAAGAAGAAATATTGCTGATAGTTTAAATGTTCCACCATTTGTAGTATTTTCAGATGTTTCCTTAAAGGAAATGTGTACATATTTTCCTACCAGTGATGATGCTTTTTTAAGTATCAAAGGAGTTGGAATAAATAAGCTAGAACAATATGGCTCTGATTTTATTTCTGTAATTAAGGAATATGTAGATAAAGAAAATATTCATCTGCCTGAAGTTAAAACTAAAACTGAAAAACCTGAAAAGATTGATACCAAGATTATTTCATACAATATGTTTACAGAAGGCAAGTCTATTGATGATATTGCTAAAGAAAGAGAAATGACAAGGCAAACTATTGAAAAACATCTTGTTAGCTGTTTTAAGCTAGGTATGGAAATTGATTTAGAAAGAGAAATTAACACTCAATTTGAAGATATAATTTATGATGCCATAAAAAAAGTTGGAACAGAAAGATTAAGAAATATAAAAGATATTTTACCAAATGATGTAACTTATTTAGATATTAGATACTATATAGCCAAATTAGGTATTTAAGGAGGACATATGTTAAATTTTGATAATTTAAAAGATACAGATATTGATGTATATAATGCAATAATTGATGAAAAAAATAGGCAGAATTCATGTATTGAAATGATTGCCTCTGAAAACTTTACTAGTGAAGCTGTTATGCAAGCTATGGGTAGTTTCCTTACAAACAAGTATGCTGAAGGTTATCCTGATAATAGATATTATTGTGGTTGCAGTAATGTTGACTTTATAGAAGACCTTGCTAGAAAGCGTGCATGTGAATTATTTAGAGCTGAGCATGCAAATGTGCAGCCTCACTCTGGTGCTCAAGCAAATGAGGCTGTGTATATAGCTTGTTTAGAAAAGGAAGATACTGTACTTGCTCTTTCTCTAAATTCTGGTGGACATATTTCTCATTTATCTAAAGCTACAGCTCAATCTAGATTTTATAACGCTGTTTATTATGATGTAAATCCTGAAACATATTTAATAGACTATGATAAAGTTTTGGAAATAGCTATGGAATGTAGTCCTAAATTAATTATCACAGGAGCTTCTGCTTATCCTAGATTAATTGATTTTGCAAAATTTCGAGAAATTGCAGATAAGGTCGGTGCTCTTCTTATGGTAGATATGGCTCATATTGCTGGCTTGGTAGCAGCAGGAGTTCATCCTTCCCCAGTTCCTTATGCTGACTTTGTAACCTTTACAACTCATAAAACTTTGCGTGGACCTCGTGGAGGTGCTATTCTATGTAAAAAGGAATGGGCAAATAAAATTGATTCTGCTGTTTTCCCCAAAATGCAAGGCGGTCCTTTAGAACATGTTATTGCAGGAAAAGCTGTTTGTTTTAAAGAAGCATTAAGTGAAGAATTTAAGAACTATCAGCTTCAAGTTATAAAAAATGCACAAACTCTTGCTTGTAATTTAATCAAAAATAATATTCAATTAGTTACAAATGGCACTGATAATCATATGGTTTTAATCGATTTAAGAGGCTCATCTATTACTGGTGCCAAGCTAGCAGACACTCTAGACTCTATCGGAATTACAGCTAATAAAAATGCTATCCCCTTTGATACCACTAGTAAAACCGTAACATCTGGCTTAAGACTTGGAACTCCCGCTATTACTACTAGAGGTTTTGTAGAAGATGATATTGCAATTGTTTCTAAGATAATCGCAGAAGTTATAAACAATAATTGCGAATTATCAAATGAGAAATTCACAGAATTTAAACAAATTGTGAAAAGCTTATGTGAAAAATATCCTTTATATGAATAGAAAAAGGGTAGAGATATTACTTAATATCTCTACCCTTTTTTTTATTCTTTCTCTTGGTCTATATTTTCTTCTAAATTTTTCACTTGTTCCATTCTATTTTCTTGTTTCTTTTCTAGATTTTCTCTATCTTGCTCTGATATATTTTCATAGTTTTTTTCCATATATCCTGCTGTGCTATTATAGTTTTCTATTATATTTTCTACTTGTTCTTGTTTTGTTTCATTTTCTTTTTCTCCTAATATTTGTTCTTTTAGGTCTTGCATTTGCTTTTCTCTAATCTCTTGTTTTTCTCTAGCATTATCTTTATTTCCTTTACTTCCTATTTCAGAATATTGTTCTAAATGTCTTTCAGTTCTTGTATGATTTTCTACTAAATTAGTCAAATTATCAATCTGTCTTTCTTTTTTTCTTTTTTCTTCTTCTTCCATTTTTATACCTCCTTATATTTTTATAAATATAGTATTGGTATTTTTAATTGTTTTATTACTAATTTTCTTTTAAAAAATTAACTTTCTAAAATTATTTTTTTATTTCTACAAAATTCTACACCTTTCTGCATTTTACCCTATAAGGTTGCTTTTGTCACGCAAGCTATTTACAATTTTATGTAAATTGTGTTATAATGTAAAAAGGAACACTTTTATAATTCCTTATACATTTTGAAATATACATCTTAGCAGAGGAGGAAAAGTTATGAACATTGAAATTACTGATAACATTAAAAAAGCAAATGCTATAACTCATAGCGGCTGCTTTCATGCAGATGAATTGTTTTGTACTGTTCTTCTGCTGTTTATCTGGGAAAAGGTAATTTTAGCCCGGGTACCTGTAATTACAGAAAAATTAACTTCTGCAATTGTGTATGACATTGGAGGCGGAGTTTTCGATCATCATCAACCTGGCGGCAACGGTGCTCGTGAAAATGGCATACGCTATTCAAGCTTTGGCTTGATGTGGAGAGCTTATGGAATTCGCATTCTAGAAGAGCATTATAAATGTTCTACTAAAGATGCAGAGCTTCTTTTTACTATGATTGATGAGGAATTAGTACAATCTATAGATTGTATTGATAATGCACAATTGCCATTATTCAGATTCCCCACTAAAATCAAGAGCCTCTCTTCAAGTTTGTCGGACTTCTACCCTAGTTGGAATGAAGTTACTCCTGAATTGGAAAATGAAAAGTTTTTAGAAGCCATGCAAATAGCATACTATATCTTTAATAACACCGTGCTTCGAAACATTTCGAAACTTCAGGCAAGAGATTTTGTAGAAGTTGCAATTCAGCAGAGTGCTTATGGAATTTTGGTATTACCAAAATTCATGCCTTGGAAAGATTGGATACTTGCTTCTGATAACTTAAAATCTAGGGAAATTAACTTTGTTGTTTTCCCTAGTAACAGAGCAGGTTTCACCATTATTACTGTCCCCAAAAGTAATAGTACAAAATTAAAGAAATTGCTTTTGCCTGAAAATTGGGCTGGACTTTCCGGGGAAAAACTGCAAAAAGAGTCTAGAGTGGAAACAGCGCTGTTCTGTCATCCACAAAGGCACATTGGTGCAGCAAAGACTCTTCTTGGAGCTGTTGAAATGGGTATTCTTGCTAATACTAATTATTATTCCAGTAGATGTTCATAAAAATAAATAGACTGCAATTGCAGTCTATTTATTTTTGCTTAAAATCCTATTATATCTTCAAATAATTCCATTGCATAATTATCTGTCATACCTGATATGAAACTTATTATTGCTCTGTAGTAGTCTTTTTCATTATTCATATTATATAGCACTTTATTTTTTAATTTAGTATTTGTTCTATCTGTTAAATTCCAGTATTCCTCTATCCAATCTGTAAATCTTCTGATTATTTCTGGATAATCTTTTTCTAGCTTCTTTAGACTTAATAATGTATTTTCACTAGAATATGCTGATTTTAAAATTGAATATATTTCAGTTATTAATAATTCCAAATACTTACTTGAACGAGCAAATTTATTTATTTCATATATGTGATTATAATTAAATTCCTTTAATTTATTGATTTTTTCCAAATTTTCTTTTGAAAAGCATAGACCCTTTTCAGGAGTTGAATTATCACATATATCTTGAATTAATTCTCTTATTATATTAGCATTATTGATAGGTATTTGTTTATCTAAATTTAGTATTTCATGCAATTCTTCTAAATCCTCATCTAATATTCCTAAAGTTATTGCATCTTCTATATCTCTTCCTATATATGATATTTTATCACTTATTTTTACAACGCAGGCTTCCCATGTATATGGTGAATATTGGTTTGGATATGTATATTCCGTTTCTAAATTTATGTATTCTCTTCTTGGTTTTAATGCATTTTCATCTATTTCACCACAATGTGATATTATTCCATCTCTAACTGCATATGTTAAACTTAAGTTTTTTCTGTTTTGATTATAGTCATTTATTAATTCTGTATTATCAACTAGGTTTAGTCCATTTCTTTCATGCCAAAATCTTTCACCAATATCTTTTTCTGATATATTAGATAATATTTTTTCCCCTTTGTGTCCAAAAGGACTATGTCCCAAATCATGCGCTACTGCAATTGCTCTTGTCAGTTCTGTGTTTAAACCTAAGTATTTTGCAATTGTGTAACTTATTGACTCTACATGATTTACATGCTCTATTCTTGTGCATATATGGTCATTTTTAGGAGCATAAAAAACCTGTGTTTTATGTTTTAATCTACGATATGCTGTTGTATGTAATATTCTATTATAATCCAACTCAAAGTCAGAGCGCATTTCATCTTCTCTGGCGTTATTGTTTTCTCTAGCTATCATTTTCTCCCATTTTGGGTTATATGGATATGCGGCTTCTTTTGCAAATGAATCTTTCATATTACCTCCATTTTTATATTTATATTCTCTTGATTATTATATATACCTAGTATCAATTTTGTCAAATCCTTTATTTTGTGGTATAATATAGTTATATTAAAATATTGGGAGATGTTCTTATGAGAAAAACTACTTTAGGTCAAGCATTCCGGAATATCGTAATTGGTTTAATCCTGTTGTGTATCGCTTTATATTGGTTCTATCTTGATTTCTTCCTTGTGAATTTTTCCTTGGATAGAGCATGCATCATTGATGATGCTGTTAGAACAGGATGGAACAGTAACCTGTTTAATTGGTATCAATATACGTTAATGAGCGAAAATAATTTTATAGCTCATTCAACTATTTGCCAACTGGTTACAAAGTTACCTACTTTTGGGAAACTGATTTTCACAGCAATTACAATGTTTTTGTTGTGGTTTAGCGGTACTATTCTTTATTATAATGCTAAACATGTTAGTATTATAATAAAGCGCAAGCAACAATTACAACATCAGGAGTAATCTCCGACAAGGCACTCTATTTAGGGGCCTTGTTTTATTTGTTTATCTTGTTTAAATCCCTTTCCAAATACTTCCCTTGCATTTGAAATTATTAAAAATACCTCTGGGTCTATTTTTTCTATTAGCATCCTTATTCGTGCCACTTCTCCTCTTGAGGTTACACATAGCAAGATTGTTTTTTCATTATGTGTATACATACCTTTTCCATATAATGCAGTTACTCCTCTTCCTACTTCCTTACTTATTTCATTAGATATCTCTTCGTATTTTTCCGATACTATAAACATCATTTTAGCAAAATTAATACCTTCGAAAAATATATCTAAAATTTTACCCATGATATATATTGCAATAGCTGAATATAGTCCTATTTCTATTGTTCTGAAGAATATTACATTTAGAGCTACTATTATTGTATCTACTATAATAATTATTGTACTTGACCTTATTCCTGGTTTGTAGGTTCTTACAATATTCATTATTAAATCGCTTCCACCTGTTGAAGCTTCAGCTCTTAATACCATTGCCATTCCTAATCCCATAAATACTGCTCCATATATACAGCCTAGAAATCTATCTGTTGTAAGTGGACCTAAGTTTTCAAATATACTTAAAAATAACGCTAACATACTTGTTCCAATTAAAGTCCTAAATAAAAAACCTTTACCTATTCTTGAATATGCAATTATGAAAAAAGGAATATTTAGAAGGATTGTTGTCAATCCCATATCTATACTAAAAAAGTAATATAGTATAGTTGCAATTCCTGAAAAGCCTCCTGTTGATAACTGGTTTGGTAGTAAAAATTGACCTGTTGCAAATCCCATTAGTGCACAACCTATAATTATATATATTCCTTTTACAAAATATTTTCTAAAAAAAGTAACCATATTTGTAGTATGGTTACTTTTTCCTATTTTTATTCTTTTCTATTTTTTTATTTCAACCTTATTATTTTCTTCCATAAAATCTGAAAATGTTTTTAATATTCTTACATCAAATTTTCCAAATGGCTTTTTATCGTTTTGTACTATTTTTACATCTACATCATAGAATTCTTTTAGTTTTTCTAGATTTTCTTTTTTGTGTCCTACTACATGATTTACATCTCTTGGGTTTAGTTCTATTTCTACTTCTTTTACTTTTACATTGAATTGCTTAATTTTGTTTACCACACTGTCATACCAAATCCTTGATTCAACAAGTTGTCCAAAAGCTTCGTGATATGGACCAGCTAGTACTTCGCTTTCGATTTTTTCTGGATTAGATATTAAATCTGTGTTTTGTAATCCCATTCTTATTATTTGTATGTGTTTCTTCTCGAAGAAATAATATAGCTCTTTACATGTTTCTATTGCTTGTTCTAGTGTTGATGGCACATATTCTCCTGCTTCATACATTTTTGCAAGCTCAGTATTCTTTATTACTAGTACCGGATAAATTCTCATCATTTTTGGTTTTAATTTTGCTAGATCTTTTGCTGTATTTAGTTCATCTATTTTTGTACTTTCTGGAAGTCCTACCATCATTTGATGCCCTAAGTCAAATCCATATCTTCTTATAAGTTTTGAAGCTTTTTTTACGTCTTCGAAAGTATGGCCTCTTTTCGCATTTTTTAATATATAATCATTGCTTGATTGTACACCTAGTTCTATTGTTTTTACTTTGTATTTTTTTAGTCTTTTTAATGTTTCTTTGTCTATATAATCTGGTCTTGTTGATAATCGTATACTGTCTATTTCCCCACTTTGTACATATTCATATGCTGCTGATAACAGTTCTTCTTGTAATTTTGCATCTATTCCTGTAAAACTACCTCCAAAAAATGCAACTTCTCTGTAAGCTTCTTCGTCTTTAAAAGTTTTTAGGTATTCTTTAACTATCTTTTTTACATCCTCACCTTTTACTTGTTTTGATTTTCCACTTATACTTCTTTGGTTACAAAATACGCAATCATTTGGACATCCTAAATGAGGTACAAATATTGGTATAATATATTGATTTCTCATAGTTCACACCTCTTTCTTACATTCCTAGTGCCTTTTTGGCTGCTTGCATTTCTGCTTCCTTTTTGGACCTTCCTGTTCCATAAGTTTTTACTTCTCCATTCACTTTTAGCTCTACTGTAAATACTTTATCGTGGTCTGGTCCCTTCTCATCTATAGTAACATATTCTATATGTACTGAACCATTAGTTTGTAGTTTTTCTTGTAATACTGTTTTATAATCCTTCATTCCTACATTTTTGCTTGCATTTTCTACCGCATCTTTTAAATTTATTATTATAAATTTCTCTGCGTTTTCCATATTTGAATCTAAATATATGGCTGCTATTAGTGCTTCCACGCTGTCTGCTAATATTGCGGGTCTATCTTGTCCATGGTTTGCAATTTCACTTTTCCCTAGATTTAAGAAATCACTAAAATTATGCTTTTTTGCTACTTCGTATAGGCTTTGTTCACATACTACTGTTGCTCTAACTTTAGTCATTTCTCCTTCTGATAATTTTTTGTAATTATTGTACATGTATTTGCTTATTGTTACTTCTAAAATTGCATCTCCTAGAAATTCTAATTTTTCGTTACTTTCTATTTTATTTTCGTATGCGTATGAACGATGAGTGAATGCCTTGTTTAGTAATAGGCTGTTGCTAAATTTATATCCTATGCTTTCTTCTAATTTCTGGAAATTGTGCATATTTTCACCTCCTTTTATGGTCTAGGTAATTTTATCATATTTGAAGAAAAAAGGGAATAGTTATTTGTATAAATTTGGTTTTGTATGACTATCTGAACAAAAAAGAATATGGTGTATTGGCTATAAAAGTAGAATTGATTTAAGATAAATGTAGAATAAAAGAACATAGATTATTTTTCTATGTTCTTTTGGTTATTATAAATTTACAAATATTGTTTTTAATTGTGATAAATCAGTTAGTGTGACTGTGTTTGTTTGGTTCATGTCTGCTGCATATAGTTTTTCGTTTGTAAGTACACTTAATTCTACAAGATGTAGTTTTAGGTTAGATATATCTGTTACTGATATTTTTCCATCTCCATTTATATCTCCTGTAACTACTAGTTTTGCATCTTCATTTTCTGCTTGTAATCTCATTCCTGTTGCTAGTTTATTAGTTTCTGATATTTCATTATTTGATGTGTCATATATATTATAATTTGCATCTATTACATTTATATTGCTTAGGAATTCTTTTGATGTTGTTCCAATAGTTATATCTTTTATGTATTTTACATTATTTTCTGTTATGCTTGAGTATGCTGCTTCTATTGATACTGGTGTTATCCAGGTTACATTTGCTGTTTTTATTCCTGTTTTTCCTGTTGCTGTCATGTATTCAAATGTGAAATTATCGTTTTCTGTAAATACATATGTATTATCCCCATTGTTGTTGGTTATTGTTACATCATCTCTGTCAAAGCTTAGTGTTGCTGTTACTGCTCCATTCGTAGCTGTTTCTGGCGAATATGTTATAGTTGCTACTGGTAATTGTTCAACTTGTTCTATTAGGGTAAATTCTATTTGCTTTTTAAAACCTATTTCATCTGTTATATACATAGTATATGAACCGTATTCTGGTGCTTCATAAGAAGTGGTAATTGTCTGGGCAGGGGCTATTGTAAGTACTTCTTCTGTTTGTGCTGTGTTGTTGGTCACTCTAACTTCTACTATGTTAGATATAGTTCCTGTTGCTTCTAGATTTACTGTTTTGTCTTCTATTGTTATATTTGTTTGTATTGGAAAGTCTTTGTAGGCATATATTGTATTTGTCATAGAATTCCCTTCTGAATCTTTTACATATATAGCATATATTCCATCTTCTTCAAATGAGTGAGTTACTGTTACTGTTTGGGCTGGTGTTATTGTTATTTCTGTTCCTTGTGTTTCAAAATCTATTGTTTCATCTTTATTTGCTTTTTTTGCGTATTTTATGGTTTCTATTGTGTTAAATGTACTTTCGGCAACTATTGTTATATTTCTTTTATTTGTTTCTTCTTTAGTGATAGTCACTTTAGGTACATTCTGGTCTTGTACAGAAATTACTAGTCCATATCTGTCTCCATTCTCATTTTTTGCACATACGGTGTATATTCCGTATTCTGGTACTTCGAATGATGTTGTGATGTCTTTACCAGAAGTTATTGTTATTTCATTTGCATCTTCTGAATCAAATAAATCATAATTGTCTGTTGCAATCTCTCCTGCTAACCATTTTATTAAAACTATATTATATGTAGTATCATGTGCTTCTATATTTACAAGCAATGGATCTGAAGAATTTATACTTGATTCCATTGATATTGTTTGCTCTGCCCCAAGTATATATTCATTTGCCTGAAGTATGCCTAGTAGTAACTTGTTGTAACTATTATTACTTGCTGCCATTACTGTGGTTGGTAATAAAAGTAATATTATTAGAATAAAAGGTATTAATATATATTTTTTATTATTTCTCATATTCATCGCCTCTTTTTTCTAT
>CAYXUA010000038.1:0-11374 GCA_964468015.1 uncultured Clostridium sp.
TCATTATTTTATTTCATTTCCTTATTTTTACCAATTATTTACATATCTTTTTCTTATGCTATAATATAAGTAAAATAAGGATAACTATATAAAATGGAGGAATAAGATGCCAAAAGAGAAATTTGGTGCCATATTTATGAATGGCAAAATGATAGATATAGACGAAGCATCACTATTAGAATTAAGAAATCTATCAGACAAATTAAAAGAACAAGAGAAAGAAACAAGGAAACAACTAGGGAAAATATTAAAAAAATAGGAGAAAACCATGGATGTAACATTAAATCAAGATAAAAATGTAATTGAATTAGTAAAAGAACTTGAAGACAATCTTTTTAATGAAGCTTTGTTATCAGCAGCAATGTATGCAAAGAAAGGTTCAAGACTAGTTTCAACAAAAGTAAGTGATTTTCAAGAATTTATAGAAGAAAAAGCAAGAGACTATGGTAAAAAAATAACATACGATGAAAGTACGTCTAGAATACAAAATACCATGGAAGCAAATTTAGTAAGAGAATATACTTTGGCATTAGAAAAGCTCGTAAAACAATATGATGTAAAATATAAAAGTATATTAGCCCAAAAACTGAAATTGCAAGGAATGGATCTAGGAGCTATGCTAGTGCAAAATAGTACTGCAATCAAAAGAGATGAATATAAAAAGGCTCCAGAATATGCAAAAGAACAAAGTTTAAGAGAAGATGCTAAAAAAGCAATAGAAGAAGGCGATTACGAAGCTCTAGAAACAATGAATAAAGAATTGCAAGCAATAAGCAAGATAAATCATGCAACAAAACTAGAAAAAGACGCGAAGAACATTAGAGCTGAAAGAGCAACAATAGATGAAGAAATAAAGAAATATGACGAAATATTAAAAAGTTGTGAAACTGAAAGAAGACAAGCCGTAGAACTGATTGCAGGAAAAAAAGAAAACCTAATGCAAACATCAGATAAAAGGTATTTATTAGTAATAGAAGAACAAAATTGGTTCCAGAAGACATGGAGCAAATTAATGAATAAACTAAATGGTGGTAAAAAATATATAGAAAATGTAATAAATCCATTAAGTAAAAAAGTAAGAGATATAAACTATAAATCAACACCAGCACTAAAATCAAAATTACAATCGGAAACGAAAAAGGTGCTAGAAACAACAGAAGAAAAGATAGTGAAACTAGAGTATGTTAATATAATAAAAAACAACAATATAATAGATAAATCAAAAGAGAAAAATGAAGAAAAACAACAAGGAATAAAAGAAAATACAAGGCAATCTTATCGTGGACTAGTATCAACAAGTAGGGGCGAGACCAAATGGTTGCTAACCAAAACAGAAGAGCAAATTTATAAAATGGCAAATAAGCAAAAAAGGACAAAAGAACAAAAAGAAAATAAAGGAGAAAAGGATAATGAACGCTAGAACCCTTGCGGCTGTACACACACACACACACAGTTAGTTTATTAAAGAAAATAAAAAGAATGAATATATAGAATTATAAAGCATGTAGACTTAGTGCAGTGCACTGGGTTTATGTGCTTTTTTGCTTGTTTTTGTTATTTGGTTTAGTGTGAAGATGAGATTAAAGTAGAAAAATTCGAAAGATGGGAGATGTAGTGATTATGAAAAGAAATAGACGGAATAACGCTAATAGTATTGGTAATAACAATACTATTGCTGTTAATATTAACAGGTGTCGTAATAAATGCCATAATGGGAGATAGAGGTATTATAAATATTACAATAAGCACTGTAGAGAAAAGTAATATAGCAACAGGAAAAGAGCAAATAGAATTAACAATAATAGAGTTAAAAGCAAAAGAAGAAAAGGAAATAACGATAGATAAAATAATAGACGATTTAGTCAATAAAGGGATAACAACAGAGGAGGATTCAAATAAATATTCTGGGCAAGTGAAGAATGAGCAAGGATATATATATGAAATAACAGAAGAAGCAAATGGAGAATGGAAAGTAGAGTATATATACAAAGGAGAAATCGATAAAACTCCTCCAACAGTAAGTGTAATAGCAGAAACTGACACAATAACAGAAGGTGATAGTAAAGAGGTAAGTGCATACTTCACAGCAAGTTCAAATGGAAATGCTACAATAACTTTAACATATACCATAAATGGAGAAGAAATAAGTAATACAAACACATTAGCAGCAGGTACTCATATAATAACATGTACTGTAATTAAATCAAATGGATTAAGTGCAACAGCAAGCATTACAGTAATAGTAAATACAAAAAAAGTAGACTATACAGAACAAAGCTGGACTACAGCAGGAACATATACATGGACATGTCCGGAAGGAGTTACAAGAGTAAGAGTAGCCGTTTGTGGTGGCGGCGGAGGTGGTGTAATGGGAACTGATTTTGTGAGTGTAGAAGAAGGTGGTTCTGGAGGAACATCCAAATTCGGGGAACTTATTGAAGCCACAGGTGCTATTGGTTTAAAAGTAACTGTTATATACAGTGGAGGAAGAGTAAGTCAATGGAAACATGAGGGATATACACCAGGAAGTCCTAATGGAAATAAAGGTGCATCTACATCTAGTAGAAATTATGTAGGAGGAGGAAAAGGATTTGCATTAAGTTTTGAAAAAGCTAATGGAGAATATGGCCAAGGAGGTAGAGCTAGAGGATATTATAGTGGTGATGGACCACAAGATTATTCATGGTCAGGGCATAGTGGAGGATATAATACTAACTATTTTGATGTGATTCCAGGAAATTCCTATGAAATAATAGTAGGAGAAGGAGGAGAACCTTGTGAGTTGGGGAAAACAAGCGGATATGCTGAAAGTGGCACAAGTGGATTTGTTTTTATTGCATATGGTGGAGATATTTAAATAACAAAAGGAGGTATAATTAAATTTATACCTTCTTTTGCTATGAGTTATTCACAAATATCTAATAATTTGTGGATTTCTGGGTAATGTTTTTTTATATTTATAGGTTTTAATTCGGTGGTGGTAAAGCAGTGTTTGCTTTCGCCAGTAAGGACTAAAGAGCCTGTTGTTTTATTATACATTTCATATTGCATTATTAAACGGACACCATTGTATTCTTTTATGGAGCAATGTATTGTGATTGTATCCCCAAATGTTACATGACTTTTATAATCGCATGAAATGCTCAAAACTGGAATATATATACCAGTTTTTTCAAGCATATTGTAAGGAAGTTTTATTTCTTTCATGAATTCAATTCTAGATTCTTCCATATATTTTATATAATTAGAATGGTGCACAATTCCCATTCTATCAGTTTCATAATAATTTATATTTCTTTCCATACTAAAATTCATAATAATCCTCCTAAAAAATATATTATATATGATAAATCATAAAAACAACGCTGTCAAGCTATTGTAATTATACCAAAAATTGTGTATAATATTGGAGTAAACCATAAAAAGAGGAGAGAACAAAGATGTTTGATAAATTAGAAGGAGTAGAAAAGCGTTACGAAGAACTAAACAAACAAATCAGCGATCCAGAGGTAATTGCAAGGCAAAATGAATGGAAGCAATTAATGAAGGAGCATAGTGAAATATCAGAAGTAGTAGAAAAATATAGAGAATATAAAAAGGTTCAAAAGGACTTAGAAGATGCAAAGCAAATGATTAATGATAAAGAACTAAGAGAGCTAGCAGAAATGGAAATGCTAGAGGCGAAAGAAAAATTGCCAGTAATAGAAGAAGAATTAAAAATGCTATTAATTCCTAAAGACCCAAATGATGATAAAAATATAATTTGTGAGATAAGAGCAGGAGCTGGAGGAGACGAGGCTGCTTTATTTGCAGGAACTTTATTCAGAATGTACTCAATGTATGCAGAAAGAAAACATTGGAAAGTAGACATATTAAATGAAAACGAAACAGGTCTTGGTGGATATAAAGAAATAACATTCATGATAAATGGTAAAGGTGCATACAGTAGGCTAAAATTCGAAAGTGGAGTACACAGAGTACAAAGAGTTCCAGATACAGAATCTAGTGGAAGAATACACACCTCAACAGCCACAGTTGCAGTATTACCAGAAGCAGAAGATGTAGAGATAGAATTGAACCCAGCAGATATAAAAATGGAAGTATTTAGAGCATCAGGAGCAGGAGGACAGCATGTAAATAAGACATCATCAGCAGTAAGATTAATACATGAACCAACAGGAATAGTTGCAGAATGTCAAACAGAAAGGTCTCAAGTACAAAATAGAGAATATGCAATGAAGATGCTTAGAACAAAGCTATACGAAATAAAACAAAAAGAGCAAGATGATGAACTTGCACAAGCAAGAAAAAGCCAAGTAGGAACAGGGGATAGAAGCGAAAAAATAAGAACATATAATTATCCACAAGGAAGAATTACAGACCACAGAATAGGACTTAGCATCTATCAAGTAGAAGACTTCTTAAACGGCAATTTAGATGAAATGATAGACAGCTTAATTGCAACAGATAGAGCAGAGAGATTAAAAGGCGAAGAAGAATAAAAAATAAATCCTTCGAATAAAATAATATAAATTATTTATTCGGAGGATATTTTTTTGGAAGCGATAATACAAACTACACTTTTGGGATTGTTTTTTGGTACTTTTGGAACTACCATAGGTGGGATAATAGGGGTAACATTTAAAAATCCCTCAAAAAAATTTTTGAGCTTTATTCTACAATTTGCAGCAGGTTTAATGAGTGCTATAATATGCTTTGATTTGATACCAGAAGCAATGGAAATCTCTAATATTTCAGATGTATTTATCGGAATATTTATAGGTATTGCTAGTATGATTTTCTGTGATAATATAGTAAAGAAAATGTATGGCAAAAAAGAAAAAAGTAAAAATAATTCTCTAATGAAAACAGGGATAATAGTAGGAATAGGCTTGGCAATACACAATTTTCCAGAAGGGCTCGCAATAGGTTCTGGCTTTGAATCTTCTATTAAGCTAGGTTATTCTTTAGCATTAGCAATAGCATTTCATGATATACCAGAAGGAATATCAATGGCAGTACCAATGAAAAACGGTGGAATGTCTAAAACAAAAGCAGTTATTCTAACTCTACTATCAGGTGTAACAACAGGATTAGGAGCTTTTTTCGGAGCAATTTTAGGTGGAATATCAGAAGAAATTATAGGTATCTGTCTATCATTTGCAGCAGGAGCAATGCTTTATATTGTTTCAGGCGAGTTAATTCCAGAATCAAATAGAATCTACAAAGGGCGTATGGGAGCAATAGGAAACATTGTACGGATTTATATTAGGAATAATAGCAACACAAATTTAAAAAAATATAATAAATTAATTGCAATATAGTTATAATAATTGATATAATACAAAAGTACATAAGAATAAATAGGAGGAAAAAAATGCAAAAGATAATGTTTGTATGCACGGGAAATATATGTAGAAGTGCAATGGCAGAAAAATTACTAGCAAAAAGAGTGAAAGAAGAAAATTTAGATGCAGAAATATATTCATGCGGGACATTTGCAGAAAATGGAGATTACCCAACAGTGGAAGCAATTGAAGCAATGCAGGAATATGATGTAGATATGAAAAAGCATAGAGCAACTAATATTAGAGAATCCAATATAGAAAAAATGGATTTAATTTTATGTGCAACTACAAATCATAAAAATATGGTATTGCAATTGTATCCACAATTAAATGGCAAAATATATACTATGAAAGAGTATGTAGGAGATACCAAAGATGGAATAAATATAAGTGACCCATGGGGATGCAATTTAACTATATATAGAATGTGTGCAGCGGAATTAAATAAAATAACAGAAGAAATAATTGACAAAATGAAAAATATGTAATATAATAAAACAACAGTTCGTAGAAAGAGGAAAAAATAATGGATATATTTGAAGGATTAAATAATAAACAACATGAGGCAGTAGAAACTACAGAAGGACCATGCCTAATTATAGCAGGAGCAGGAAGCGGAAAGACAAAAGTTTTAACACATAAAATAGCCAATTTAATTGATAAAGGTGTAAAGCCATGGAACATATTAGCAATAACTTTCACAAATAGAGCAGCTAATGAAATGAAAACAAGAGTAGAAAATATAATAGGTGAAGATGCCTCAAAAGATATGTGGATAGGTACTTTCCACTCTGTTTGTGTTAGAATTTTAAGAAGGACAATCGAACAAATTGGTTTTGACAGGTCTTTTATAATATTTGATACTAGTGACCAAAGAACACTTATAAAATTATGTTTAAAAGAATTAAATATAGATGACAAGTTATTCTCAGAAAGAGGTGTACAAGCTGAAATAAGCAATGCCAAAAATGAAATGCTAGAACCAGCACAATATGCCAGAAAATACAATGGGGATTTCAGAAGAGAAAAAATAGCTGAGATATACTCGCTATACCAAAGTAAATTAAAGTCAAATAATGCAATAGACTTTGATGATATTATAAACTACACAATAAAGGTATTAAGTGAAAGTCCTGAATATTTAGAATATTATTCAGAAAAATTTCATTATGTACTAGTAGACGAGTACCAAGACACAAACAAAGCGCAATTTACATTAATAACAATGCTAGCTGCAAGATATGGAAATATAACAGTTGTAGGAGATAATGACCAAGGTATATATTCTTTTAGAGGAGCAGATATAAGCAATATCCTAAACTTTGAAAAAGATTTTCCGGGAACAAAAATAATAAAATTAGAGCAAAATTACAGATGTACTCAAAATATACTAGATGTAGCAAACGCAGTAATAAAGAATAACGAAACCAAATACGAAAAGAAGCTATGGACACAAAATGAGAAAGGCCACAAAGTGCAATTACATAAAGCTGATAATGAATATGATGAAGCTACATACATAGTTGAAAAAATAAATGAATTAAAAAGAGAAGAATACTACAAAAATTCAGATTTTTCAATATTATACAGAATGAACACACAATCTCGTAGTATAGAGGATATTTTAAGAAGAGAAGATATACCATATAAAATTATAGGCGGCTTAAAATTCTATGAAAGAAAAGAAATAAAAGATGCAATTGCTTATTTAAGATTAATACAAAATAATTCAGACAATTTAAGCTTGAGCAGAATTATAAATGAACCTAAAAGAGGAATTGGAAAAGCAAGTTTAGAAACAATAGAGGAACTTGCAAAACAAAATGAAACATCAATGTATGATGTTATAAAAAGAGCCAATGAATTTGAACTTAATAGAGTATTTCTAAATTCAAGAGAATTTGTAGAAACAATAGAAGAATTGACAGCCAAAAAAGAAGAAATGTCAATTTCTGAAATAATGACAACAGTACTAAAAAAATCTGGATATATGAAAGCTTTAGAGCAAGAAGATTCAGTAGAGTCAGAAAATAGAATTGAAAACTTGAACGAGTTATTAACTGTTGCAATAGAGTTCGAAGAAGAAAATGCTGAAAATGGATTGGCTGAGTTTTTGGAAGGTATAACTCTTTCTAGTGATATAGATAAATTAGAAGAAACAGAGGACACAGTTACATTAATGACTTTACATAGTGCAAAAGGGCTAGAATTCCCAGTAGTATTTTTAGTTGGTATGGAGGAAGGTATTTTCCCAGGATATAAGTCTATTGGTGAACCTAGAGAACTAGAAGAAGAGAGAAGATTATGCTATGTTGGTATTACAAGAGCTAAAGAACATTTATATATGACTTGCGCAAAGCAAAGGACTGTTTTTGGTTCTACAAGTTGTAATGCTGTATCAAGATTCTTAAAAGAAGTTCCAGCTGATATGGTAGAGGGGTATGAGGAAACAATAGAAGGAAGTAGAAGAAACAGCTTTGAAGATACTCAGACTACTTGGAGTTATGGTGGAGGTAGTGTTGCAAGTTATAAAGTGCCTACAACTACAATAAAGAAGCAGCCTGCAGCAGCTTTTGCGTTTAGAAGTGCTGATAGTTTCTTAAGTGGTTTAAACAAGAAGGAAACTTCTGATGTGGACTTTTCTAAGTATGAATCTGGTAAACGAGTGTATCATAAAAAGTTTGGCGAAGGTGTCATTAATTATGTGGAGCAAGAAGGAGCCGATTTAAAAGTAGATATTACTTTTGAAAAGGCCGGTCATAAGAGATTAATGGCTAAATTTGCCGGATTAGAGATTTTGTAAGTTAAGACGACGGAGAGGAGGATTTCGGGGACGGAGGAAAAAATCATTTTCGCAAAAATGATTTTTTCCTCCGTCTCCGAATTCCTCTTGAAATGTGTGAATATATTTTCCAGTTTTGGGAAATATATTCATATAGAATTTTAGAAAGGATTGATGTAGATGGCAGATTTAAATCAAATTGAGTTACAGAATTTAAGGCATTTAATTGGGGCTCATGATACTTCTTATCAGAAGCTTACTGATTATGCAAATAGATGTAATGATGACCAAGTTAAGCAAATGTTTACTAAAGCAGCTCAAGATGCTTTAAATGGAAAACAAAAATTATTAACATTTTTAAATTAGGAGGTAATTATGGACGAGAAGTATATGACAAATGACATTTTGGAGGGTACAAAGTCTGATTTAACAACTATGCAAGGTGTTATAAATGAAGCAGAGAATATGCAACTAAGACAGACTATACAACAAATGAGAAATAGTACTGAGACATTCCAATATGAGTTATTTAAAATGGCACAGTCTAAAGGTTTTTATACACCAGCTGCTAAGGCAACTCAAAATGAAGTTGATAATGTAAGAAACGAAGTATCTAAATAGTGAAATAAAATTTCATTTCTAAAGGCAAAGGAGTATATCTATTGTCTGAGGAAATGAAATTTTTTTGCGTTTGTGTTTTACTAGGGAAATAAGGGATAGCTGCTTTTTAAAAATGAAAAAATGAGGAAAATTGAGAAAAAAGGATGATTGAATAATTTTTGAGAGAATAACAAAAGTAATCGAGGGAAATTAAGGAAAATAAAAGATAATAAATATTGTTAAAAATTTTTTCTTGATATAAAATGTGAGGAGAAAATGAAAAGGATGTGTTTAAAATTAGTATATTAAAAAAGACAATGACAAGGTTCAGGACCTCTATAAAGCTTATTTCCGTAATAGGAATTGCAAGTGTCATTATCATAGGAACAGTATCACTGATATATAAACCAACATACAGCGTAACTTTAAATGGAGAGTTTATAGGTTACATTGAAGATAAAAGTAAATTACAAAAGCAAATAAACGATTATATTAAGAATGGTTCAGAAGACAATGTTGCTTTTGTTGAGATAGAAGAGTTACCAGAGTATCATTTATGCTTACTAAAGAAAGATGTAACTACAAACGATGAAGAAATATTTGAAGTGGTAAAGTCTTTAGGTACAGTTTATTATAGATACTATGCAGTACTAGAAGAAAATGAGCCAAAAGCTTATGTTGCTACAACAGATGAGGCAGAGCAAATAATAGAGCAATTAAAACAAAAATTGAGTGATAACCAAGATAAATTGACATATATAGAAGTATATGAAACAGAATTAAAAGAATTTACATCAGTGGAAACCGCAGTAGCATCATTATATAAGGCACCAGTTGTGAAAAAAACAGCTAAAAAAGTATCTACTGCAAAAGTTAATACATCAACAAATATTTCAAATGAAAAGAAAAGTATAGGAATAGATTTAATAAGACCAATTTCAGGAACTATAACATCAAGATTTGGAGTAAGAAGTTCAATAAGAGTAAGTGCTCATACAGGTTTAGATATAGCAGCTCCAAAAGGAACTCCTATAAAGGCGGCAGCTTCAGGAACTGTAATATATGCTGGATATAAAGGTTCTTATGGGAATTTAGTAGTAATTTCACATGGAAACGGAGTTCAAACATATTATGGCCATTGTAGTACACTATGTGTATCAGCAGGGGATACAGTATCACAAGGGGCTGTAATAGCAAAGGTAGGAAGTACAGGAAATTCAACAGGAAATCATTTGCATTTAGAAATTAGAGTAAATGGAGTAGCATTAAATCCACAAAATTATGTATATTAGAATATAATAGGGCAGGCAACATGGCCTGTCCTATAAAAAAAGAGAAAAAATGAAACGACTAATCGCTGAAAGCCTTGAGGCTGTACACACACACACACACATATATATAATGTATTAGCAAAAATAATAAAAAAATACAGATAAAATCTAGTAAAGTAGACTAGATTTTATCTGTATTTTTTTTTGTTATAACACCTTATAGGGTTAGTATAAAAAAGTAAATGTATGTTAAAATAAAAGAAGGAGTGAAAATATAAACATTCACAACAGACAGCACGTATGTACTAGGAAATGACGCAACAATAAGTGGAACGTATGCATGGAAAGATACTTCTTTAGATTTTGAAGCAGGAGCTATAGGACAAGTAATGCAAAACGGCGAATTTTCTGGAATGACAAGTTTTACAATGTCAGTAGCAGGTAAATTCTATAAACCAAATGAAGAAAGCAATTGGCCAAGAATAATATCAACATATGGAGACTATACGGGAGTATATGAAAAAATAAATGGAATTGATTATACAGTTATGTGGGAAAGCGATGAGTTGGGAAGAAAATGTAGTGATGGAAATGCAGATAATTGTTACACTTTATGGAGAAATGATGCAATAAGATTTGATTTCGGATATTGGTCATAAAAAATAATGGCGCTATGGCGCCATTATTTTTTTGCCTTAAATTTATTATTGCAACAACAAATTGCATCTTTTTTAATAATTAATTTACCGATGTTCAGAAATTGTACCTCTATATGTACTAGAATTTGAAACTAGCTTCCCAAATTCTAATATACTAGAGCAAAAATGCTTTATTAAACTCTGATCATTAGCAATTTTATCAACAATTAAATAGTATTTAGAATTATAGCAATACAATTTAGAGCTTCCTATGCTCTTACTAATTGTTGACATTGCTTCTGTAGACAAAGAGGTACAAAAATCGTAAAAGTCATCGAAATTCATAAATTCAAATATAGCACATTTATTGCAATCGATGTTTTTAATTTTTCTTCTTATTTTTACTTTTCTTTTCACAGGTGTATCTGCCTTCACCGTTTCAGGTTGTACTCGAGTTACAGTGAGGACAAAAACGCCATCTGACATGGCTATTGCTTCTAATATTATTTTACAATCTCTAGTCTGAAAACCAACTTCCTTTTCAGCCTGTTCTAACATATCTAAAAACAAATTTTGAGATTCAATCGGATTAGACATAAAAGCGTGGAAATCTATATCTTTTTCAGCTAAGTCGTTCATATCAAGAGTAATTCTAATCTTATTCTCATTAAGTTTTTCAATCTTCATTCAAGCGCCTCCTTAGAATTCATATACATATATTATACTATGAATATA
>CAYXUA010000039.1:0-11336 GCA_964468015.1 uncultured Clostridium sp.
TTATTATATCTAATATCATTTTTTCCTCCTATAGTTTTATTATTTCTATTTTGTTTTTATATACTATTCCTGCTATTTCTTCGCTCATTACTATTTCTTTTATTTCTTGTGTTGATTGGTATTTTGTTTTTAGAAATCCGTTCGATGTTATGAAGTATACTTCGCTTCCTGTATTTACTGCTATTGTGTTTGCTTTTGTTGTTATTTCTTTTGGTACAGAGTTTATTATGTATGTTCTTATTTTTTCTTTTATATTATTTTTTACTCTTATTTCAATTTCTCCTTCTTCGGATTGTCCTGCTATTACTTGTACTGTTCTATTTTTTAAGTCTATGTCTGCAAATAGAGTGTTTTGGTCATATTGCCATAGTTCTTGCTCTTCACCATCTGCAATTTTTATTATTTTGCTGTCTAACATTGCTATTAGGCTTCCTGTTTCGTCATATTTTATGCTTGTTATTATTGAGTTTGCATCTACTTGTTTATTATATATTACAGGTTCTTCTACTTCTTGTTCTACTTTTTCTAGGTCTATTATTCTTATGCTTGATTTTATTTGTATTCCTGATAGATTGGTCGTCGCTATTGCTAATTGTTTATTGTTGTTTGATATATCCATGTCTACTGCATAGGTGTATGATAGATATGTTTTACATATTTCTCTGCCTTGTGGATTAAATGCAATTGCTACTGATTTATAGCTTGTTTGTGATATTGATACTACTATATATCCATTTTTGTTTATTGATATGCTTTCTATTTTTCCTTCTATGTCTGCTTGCCATGCTATGTTTTTATCCGCGATTAGATATATTTTGCTTCCGTTTTTTTCTGCTACTGCTAGATATTTTCCTCCTGCTGCAAATAACGGATTTGTTATTGTTATGTTTAATGTGCTTTCTTGTTTTCCATACGCATTGTATGTTTTTAGTTCGTTGTTGCTTAATATTCCTATATTTTTGTCGTATGCGCATATGTGTGTTTTTGCATCATTCGATATTTCAATGCTGTGCAAACTTTCTTCTGTTCTTGTTTTTCTAAATATGTTTTCGTCAAAGAAATTTTGCACTGTTCTGTTGTCGCGATATAGGAATATTGTTGTTATTATTAAGGCAAATAGTAATGATATTATTACTATTTTGATTATTTTTTTCGTGTTTATTTTTTTTTCTTCTTTTTCCATTTTCTTCACCTTTTTTAGTTATATCAATAATCTGTTGTTTTTTCAAGTTTTTAGGATAAAAATTATCTGTATTGTTCCTAATATTCCGAATATGGGATATGCTAAGTTTACTAGTGATGAGAAACTTAGTGTGCTTATTGGTATTGCTGCTAGGCATAGTATTAGTAATATTGCTTGTTTTGCTTTACTTTTTGATTTTGTATTGTTTATTAGCGAGTGTCCTGCTGCTATTGCTGATGTAAATATTGCTATTCCCGTCATTATTCCATAGATTATTATACAGCTTTTTGATATATGCCTTGATACTTCTAGCATTGGCATTTCTGCATTGTTTAGTTCGACTTTTCCTTGTGTTATATATATTATTTCTGTTAGTATAAACATTACTATGAAGCTTATAATTGAAATAATTTTTATTTGTTTTTGAGTTGTTATTTCCTTTTTTAGAGTTATTAGCATCGGAATTAATACTATGCAGTTATAATTAGCGTATAATATTCCTTTTGCCATTGGTTTTAAGATGTCTTCTATGTGTTGGTTGTTTGCTTCCCATTTTATGGTTATTATCCCTATTATGATTATAAATATAACTATTAGTGGCATTAGGATTTCATTTGTTTTTATTATTGCCTTTACATCTTTTCTTAGTATTATGTACGACAGTATACTTATTATTGTGCCTCCTATTATTGGTGGTATATTATAATTTTCTGCGCAATAGGTACTAAAGGCACTACACATTATGAAAAATGATATTACTAGAAATATGTTTATTATGTTTTTTATGGTATATATTATTATTTTGTGTTTATTACCTATTGTCTTCTCTAGTAATTCTTCATAATTGTTTATATTTTTTTCATTTATTAGTTTGCAGGTCTTGTATATTATTATGGCTATTGTTCCTATTGCTATTATTATGCCTATTTGGCCATATATTCCATATTTGTTAAAGAAACTATATATTTCTTGACCAGATATAAATCCGGCTCCTATTATTGTTCCTATTATTACGCTTGTTACTTTTGTTATGCTTGACATAGATTCCCTCCTTTTCTATTTTTATTCGTGAATATCTATATATATTCTTGAATATATGTGTTAGTAATGGAGGTTGCTGGTATGCTTTTTTTATATACTTTGTTTGTTGCTTTTTTATTGGTATTTTTTTCTGAGCTCGGTGATAAGACTCAACTTATTGTTTTGTCTTTTTCTACTAAATTGAAGGCTTCTACTATTTTAATCGGGGTTGCTTTGGGGTCTTTTTTCAGTCATGGTATTGCTATTTTGTTTGGTAGTTTTTTGGGTAATGTTGATAATGAGGCTGTTCATCAGGTTCTAGAGTTTATTTCTTATTCTTCTTTTATTATTTTGGGTATTCTTTCTTTTCTTCCTTCTAAAGAAGAAGGGAATTCTAATAATGGTTTTATTGAAAAGTTAGCTGGTTTTAAGATTAATTATATTTTTGTTATTGCTTTGGCTATCGCTTTTGGGGAGCTTGGAGATAAGACTTTCTTAGCTTCAATTGGACTTGGTATTAATTATCCTGATTATAGAATTTGGCTTGTTCTTGGAGCTATTTTAGGTATGCTTGCTAGTGATTTTGCTGCTATTTTGCTTGGTAAGTTTTTGAGCAAAAAAATACCAGAAAAAACTATTGCTAGATTTTCTGGAATTCTTTTCATTATTTTTGGTATTATTGGTTTTGCTACTTTATAACTCTACTCTGCCTTCCATGGCTTTTATAAGGGTTATTTCGTCTGCATATTCTAAATCTCCTCCTACTGGTATTCCGTGTGCTATTCTTGTTACTTTTATTCCTAGTGGTTTTACCAATTTTGAGATGTACATTGCTGTGGCTTCTCCTTCTACTCTTGGATTTGTAGCTAGGATTAGCTCTTCTATTTTTTCTGTTCCTAGTCTTGTTATTAATTCTTTTATTCGTATGTCATCTGGGCCTATTCCATTCATTGGTGATATTGCTCCGTGTAGTACATGATATTTTCCCTTGTATTCGTGAGTTTTTTCCATAGCTATGATGTCTCTTACATCTTCTACTACACATATTTTGCTTCCATCTCTTTTTTCGTTTGCACATATTGGGCATGGGTCTGTGTCTGATATATTGTAGCAGGTTGAACAATATTTTAAGTTTGTTTTTGCATTTATTATAGAGTTTATAAATTCTTGTGTTTGTTCTTTGCTTTGCTCTAGTATGTGAAATGCTAGTCTTGCTGCTGTTTTATGCCCTATGCTTGGTAGTTTTTCAAAGCTTTCTATTAATTTTTCTATTGATGGTGAATAATATGACATTTTTCCTCCTAGTTTACATTAGCCCTGGTATATTGTATTTTCCTAGGCTTGCACTTGCTGCACTGTCTACTTTTCTTAGTGCTTCATTTACACTTGTTATTATTAGGTCTTGTAGCATTTCTATATCGTCTGGGTCTACTACATCTTTTTTTATTGTTATTTCTTTTAATATTTTTTCTCCTGATACTTTTACTGTTACTGCTCCTCCGCCTGCTGTTGCTTCAAATTCTTTTGTTGCTAACTCCTCTTGTGATTTTTCCATGTCTGCTTGCATTTTTTTAGCTTCTTTCATTAATTGGTTGATATTCATTCCACCAAATCCTCCCATTCCTCCTGGGAATCCTCCTCTTTTTGCCATTGCACTTTCCTCCTTTATTCTTCTATTATATTTATTGTGATGTCTAGACCTTCTAGACTATTGGTGTTTTCTATATTTGGTGCACTTGCCTGTGTTTCTACGTATTTTATGGTTAGTTGTTTCCCTGTTATTTGTTCTACTATTCCAGATATTTCTTGCATACTTTCTGTTTTGGATAGTACTGTTTTGCCAAAGGCTGTTATTCCGTTTTTGAATTCTATTTGAAGAATACTTCCATCTTCTTTTGCATTTGTATTTATTAGGTTCGTGTATAACATTATTTTTCCATTGCTTTTTAACCTATCTATTACTTCTTTCCAGTATCCTACATATTCTCCTGGTACTGTGTTTACCACTTTTTTTGGAGCTATATTGCTTGCTGGAGATGCTTTTTCTGTCTTTGTTATGTTTGACTGTGTTTTTGCTTGTGCATTTATTTTTATATTTCCGTCTTTTAATTGTTTTTCTATTTTGGTTATTCTTTCTTCTAAGTTTTCATTGTTTATTTCTATACAATTTTTTATTATGCCTGTTTGAAACATTATTGTTTTTTGTGTTGACCATTTCATTTCATTTTCTAGTTCTGATAGGTTTGTTATTAGTTTTAATAATGCTTCATTTGTTGTTTTTTGTGATAGTTCTTTTATTTTTTCTATTTCTTCGCTGTTATATATATCTAGTTTTTGTGTTGTTTTGTATACTAGTATGTCTCTTATGTATTTTATTATTTCCCATAGGAAATTGCTTAGGTCTTTTCCATCTTCTAGAACCTTATTTATTGTGCCTAATGCTTGGTTTGCATCTTTATTTAGCATTGCTTCTGTTATTTCTGATATATGTTCTAATTTTGGAATTCCAACTAATTCTTTTATTTTTTCTTCTGTTATTTTGTCTTCTCCATCTTGCAGACATCTTTCTAATATGCTTATACTGTCTCTCATTGCTCCTTCTGATAGCGTCGCTATTATTTTTAGCGCTTCTTCGGTTATTTCTATTTTGCTTTCATCGCATATTATTTTTAGTCTTTTTATTATATTTTCATCTGATATTTTTTTGAAGTCAAATCTCTGACATCTTGACAGTATTGTTGCTGGTAATTTCTGTGGTTCTGTTGTTGCTAGTATGAATTTTACATGCTCTGGTGGTTCTTCTAGTGTTTTTAATAGTGCATTAAATGCTCCTGTTGATAACATGTGTACCTCATCTATTATATATACTCTGTATTTTGCAAGTGTTGGTAAGAAGTTTACTTCTTCTCTTATGCTTCTTATGTCTTCTACACTATTGTTTGATGCAGCATCCATTTCTACTACATCTGTCAATGTTCCTTCTAGCATTGCTTTGCAGATTTCACATTCATTGCATGGCTCTCCATTTTGGTTGTTTGTGCAGTTTATTGCTCTTGCAAGTATTTTGGCTGCTGAGGTTTTTCCCGTTCCTCTTCCTCCATTAAATAGATATGCATGACCTACTCTGCCCGCCATTATTTGATTTTTTAAAGTTCTTGTTATGTGCTCTTGCCCGAACCATTTCTTCAAATTTGGTTGGTCTAAATTTTCTGTATAAAGCTGTGTATTGCATTCTACCACCCCTAATACACATATATAATATGGTCTCTGTATGGAAAACACATTATCACATAATACGCTACTTATCGCTGCTTTCTTTCGAACCTGACGAGGTTCGTAGTTTTTTATTGACATATGTTTTCCATACAAAGACCATATTCATTTGTATTTATTATATACTGTAATGCTTGTTTGTGCAAGTAGTTTTTTGAAAAATTCATTATTCTATTTAATTAGTTCTTTTAAATACTACATTTTCTAATTGTGTATCTTCTTTTATTACTATCCCTGTCTCTGTAATATCTTCTGCTGGAACTTCTTGATTTATTTCGGCTTTGTATTTTTTCCCTGATTCTGTTTCTAGAATTAGATCAAATTTTATGTTCGCTTTTATTTCTTCTAGTGTTATTCCTGCTTTTTTTAGTAGGGTTCCATCATAGCTTATTTTTTCATCAGTTCCTTGGTAGTTTGCTATGTTTGGAATGCAGAAACTTATTGCTACTATTCCTCCTTCTGTTGTTATTTTTTTGTTTTTTGTATCTTTGTTTTTATCTACTGTGTATATTAGTTCATTTTGTATTATGTTGTCTTCTGTGTAATTAAACATTTGCTCTGTGTCTGCTGATGGCATGTATGCTTTTGGTGTATTTTTTTCATTTCCTTCTATTTGTATGTTTTGTATTTTTATATTTTTTATGTTTTCACTTGATTTGTGTTCTTCGTTTCTTTCTATGTCAAAGTATATGTCTGTATTTTGGTATATTTCTATATTCCATTTGTTTGCTTCTTGCACAGTGTTTGTGCCGTTCGCTGTACTTATTACTACCATTTGTTTTAGTGTGTATGGCATGTCCTTTTCGCCTTCTACGTGATATTTTAGCAAAGCTATTGCTATTACTGTTACTACCATGACCGCTATTATTATTATTCCACTTATTTGTATTGTTTTTCTTTTTTTGGTTTTCATTGTTCCTCCTTGGTTTCAGCTTTCTTTTTTCTTAGTTGTTTGAAAAAGTCTTTTAATATGTATTCACATTGTTCTTTTAGTATTCCTTTTTCTATTTCTACTTTGTGATTATATTTGTATTGACTTAAGTCTATGAATGAGCCACAGGCTCCTGTTTTTTCGTCTGTTGTTCCTATGCATATTTTTTTTAGGCGTGCATTTATTATTGCTCCCATGCACATTGTACATGGCTCTAGTGTTACATACATTTCACAGTCTTCTAATCTCCAGGCTCCTATTTTTTTGCTCGCTTTTTGTATTGCTATTATTTCTGCATGCTTGGTGGTGTCATGTTTTGTTTCTTTCTGGTTGTGGGCTCTAGCTATTATTTTGCCATCTTTTACGATTATGGCTCCTACTGGTATTTCTTCTTTTTCGTATGCTTTTTGTGCTTCTTTTAGTGCTTGTTTCATAAATTTTTCTTGCATAGTTTTCTCCTAATTTTTATTTGCCTATATTATAACATACTTCTTTCCTTATGCAATAACTATTTTTTCGTTAGGAGGTTTTCACATGAACAATTTAACTAATACTGTACGGACTAAGAAGAAAGAAATCAATTTTGTTAATCCAGATGATATTTTTGTTTTAGCAACAGAGATTATTTCAAATCATGATGATACGACACATTATAGACCTCAAGTAGTAAATTGGATTTATCTTACTATTTTAGCTAATAATAGATATCATGAGCTTTTCTCTGGACTTAAAATTGGTGAAGTTAATAGAGTTCACAAAATTACAGGTTTTGATGCTCCACATATTATAAGAATTGAACCCTTGGCTAAATATTTGGAAGCTTCTGGTTTAAATGGTATTTGTTTAGATGAATTGATGGAATTTGTTGTAAGCTTAAATATTACACAATTCTTAAGAACAAGGAGATAAAAAATAAGAATCGTTGTACTTATTAGTATAACGATTCTTATTTTGGCGCGCATAGCAGGAATCGAACCTGCGGCCTTTCCCTTAGGAGGGGAACGCTCTATCCTACTGAGCTATATACGCATTTAGTTTGGGGCTTTTGCCCCTTTTATTATGCATTTAGTTCTTTTATTAGTTCGTCTGCATCTATCCCATGTACTTCACAGGCTTCTTCTATTGTTTCTCCTTGTGATGCTGGGCAGCCTAGGCAGTGCATTCCTGCTGCTAGTAGTATTTCTGCTTTTTCTGGGTGATTTTTTAATAGTTCACCTATTGTTATATTTTTTTCTATTTTCATATTATCAGTCCTTTCATTTTTAAATTTTACCACATTTTTTTAAAAAAGTATAGACAAATTTTATTTTCTGTTGTATTATATTTGCAAATTGGTTTCATATATAGTGCGAGGTGATTTTATTTTGCACTTTACTGAATTATTTTTTATCAGTTTATTTTTACATTTTTTTATTGTTTTTTATTCTTTATATAGTTTAATCGAAATCTTTTTATTCCATAATTTACAAGGTTCGAAATTAAATATTAAAAAACAAAATTTTTCTAAACGATGGAGGTAGCTTTATTATTCGTTTTATCTTTTGTGCATTGTTTGCTAGTGTTATTTCTATTATACTTATTATTATTTTTTATCCAATATTAAATTCTAATAGTATTATTATTGATTTAGATTTTTGCTCTTTTGATGTTTGTAAAAAACTTCCTTTTCTTTGGCTTTATATTGATAAGATTTACTTTTCCTCAACCTTTTTATCTTATTTCATTATTGGAAATATGATTTTCTGTCGCTTTTTTGCAAATATCGATGTTAAACCTAAAAATGATATTGTTATACCCAATTTGAGTTTATATATTGGTGACAATTCTAATAATGAGGCTATTTACGTTTCTGAATATGGTTTATATCAAAATTTTTTGATTACTGGTACTATTGGTAGTGGTAAGACTAGCTCTGTAATGTATCCTTTTACTAAACAATTAATTCAGTATAATTTTGCTTTAAGTAATCCTATTGGTATGCTTATTTTGGATGTTAAGGGCAATTTTTACAAACAAGTTCAATTTTATTGTTCTTCTTTTAATAGAACTGATGATTTAATTGTTATTGAGTTAGGCGGTAAATATAAGTATAATCCTTTGCATAAACCAGAATTGAAACCTTCTGTTTTGGCTAATAGACTTAAGACTATTCTTACTTTGTTTAGTCCAAATAATTCTGAGTCTTATTGGATTGATAAGGCTGAACAGGTTTTGACTGAAGCTATTAAGTTTTGTAGATTATATAATGATGGATATGTTACTTTTGTTGAATTACATAAGCTTATTAACTTCCCTAATTATTATGCTCAAAAGGTAGATTATTTAAGACAACTTTTCCATAATAACAAATTATCTTCTGAGGCTTTGTTCGATTTGAACACTTCACTTGAGTTTTTTCAAAATGAATTTTATTCTTTGGATTCTCGCACTTTTTCTATTTTGAAATCTGAAATTACCCGAATTACTAATGTTTTTGTTACAGATTTTGATGTGCAAAATGTTTTTTGTCCAGAGAAAGAGGAGATTAATTTTTCTGGTTTTGGTGATGTTGTTGATAATCATAAAATTGTTGTTCTTAATATGAATATTGCTTTGTATAGCAATTTGTCTAAGATTATGGCTGCTTATTTGAAATTAGATTTTCAGTCTGAGATATTAGGCAGATTGCAGAATGATTCTTGTAATACTACTGCATTTATTTGTGATGAGTATCACGAATATATTACTTCTACTGATGCTGGCTTTTTTGCTCAAAGTAGAGAGGCTAAGTGTATCAATATTGTTTCTACTCAAAGTTATTCTTCTCTTGTTAATAGCTTAAAGGATAATAATGCTGCTAATGTTATTATTCAAAATTTAGTTAATAAATTATGGCTTAGAACTGATGATAAGTTGACTATTGAGGATGCTCAAAAACAGTTAGGTAAGGAGGATAAAGAAAAAGTTTCTACAAGTATTTCTGAGAATGCAAAAGAAACCAATTTTGATTTTTTGACTCATTCTTTACTCTCTAAGGATTCTAATATCTCTGAGAGTATTAGTTCTTATACCCAATATGACTATATATATGATACCAATTTTTTTACTCAGAATTTAGAAACTTTTTCTTGCCTTGCTTTTTTATCTGATGGTGCTTCTATTTTGAAGCCACAAAAATTATATTTAAAACCTTATTTTAAGTGAGTTTTTTAGAATGGAGGATTTATGAAAAATAAAGTGTTTTTTATTTCTATTTTAGCATTTATTTATATTTTTGTTTTTGCTTCTTTTTGTTTGGCCGCTGACCCAAAGCTTGTTACTACTATTCGAAAGGCTTTTGAGTCTATTGAATCTTGGATTTTAAAAATTGCTACTCCTGCTGCAGCCGTTGCTGTTGGAACGGGTATTTTTATGAAAAAGTTCAGCTTTGGTGATGAAGAAAGAATTAGAACGGGAAAGAGATTAATTCGTGGTTCCTTGTTCTCCTATGCTTTTATCCTAGCTATTGATTTGATTTTATCCGCAATTAAGTCTTTAATTGCTTAAATTAGGATGTGATTTTTTTGGAAGAGACAGCTAATATAGATATTAGTGCTGTTATTAGTGAAACTATTAATTCTCTTTTTTCTACTTTGTTTTCTTCTATTGATAATAGCATTTATTCAATTTTAGATGATATAACTTTTATTGATTCCACAATTATTTCAGATGGTGTGTATAAAAGCCTTTTAGGACTTTCTTCTAATGAAGGAATTTTGATTATTGCTAATGCTCTTTTATTGGGCATTATTTTATACTATGCTATTTCTAGAGCTATTGCTTATTTTACTGGTTCAGAAGTTCAAAGTTGTATTACTTTTATTTTTCGAATGATTATTTTTGGTATTTTTATGAATTCTTCTTATTTTATTTGTGAGCAAATTCTTAATCTTAATTCTCTTTTTAGTTCAGCTATAAGGAATTTAGGCGAAATGATTTTTTCTAAAAGTATTTGCTTTTCTACTTTGGTTTCTGAAATTAATTATACTGCATCTACCTCTAGCTTTAACCTATTTTCTGTTGATGGAATCATTAAGAGCTTTATTTCTCTTGGTTTATTTAATTTGATCTTTTCTTATTCCTTACGATACATTTTGCTTAAAGTTTTTGTGCTGTTATCACCTTTTGCTATTCTTTCTTTGATACATAATAAAACTAAGTGGATATTTACTTCATGGCTTAGAATTGTTTTTTCACTTCTATTTTTACAGATTTTTATTTCCATAGTTTTACTGATTTCATTTTCTTTTACTTATTCACAAAATCTTTTGTCAAAGTTTATGTATATTGGTTGTATTTATGCTTTGATTAAATCTAATCATATTGTTAAAGATTTTATTGGTGGTGTTTCTACTAATGTTAGTAGTCCTATTTCTAGTTTTAAGTCTTTTTTAGGAGGTAAATAACATGAATTTTGTTTTTCCTAGTAATTATAATTTTAAAAATAAACTTTTTGGTTTAATTGATTATACTACAGCTATTGTTAATGTTATTTGGTATATATTTTCTTTTTGTTTAGTTAATTTGATTTTTGAAGATATCAATTTTAAAATTATGGCTTTTAGCTTCCTTGCTATTCCTTTTTTAATTTTTAGTATAGTTAATAATAGAAACGAAAGTATTTTAATTGTACTCGTTTATATTTTTAAGTTTTTTACTAGTCCAAAATTATATTTCTATAGAAAATACTAGGTTTGATAGCTTTTTCCAGCCTTTCACTATTGTAAATGTGTCATGAAAATGATATAATTCTACAAAATTCGATTTGAGCTTTTGGAGGTTATTATGAAATTAGAGCAGAATATGAAATCTGTATTATTTTCGACAACATCAATTCCTGATGTGTTTTTTACTGAATATTTATCTATGGCTAATGGAGATTATATTAAGGTATATTTATATATTCTATTC
>CAYXUA010000040.1:0-11146 GCA_964468015.1 uncultured Clostridium sp.
ATCTTAAAATGTATAATATATAAGAAAAAAATTACTCTATACTTTCGTATAAAGTAATTAACCATTTCATATATTTTTATCCAGCTTCTACTATATCTCTTTTATTACTCTACAAGGATTTCCCACTGCCACACAATTACTAAGTATATCTTTCGCATTATTTGTTTTCTTTCTTCTACATTTGACGGTTTCAAATTATTGTATTCATAACATAATTCTTTTGCATTTTGCCTTTCATTAAGTAACTCTCGGCCATAGTTAGCATTATATATTTCTCCTGCTAACATTTTTCTTTTTCAGTCATTTTTCCTCCTATGTTAAGATGATTTTTTCTCCGTACCCCAAATCACCCATTATAATAGCATTAGGCACATTAAAATTATTATTACTTAATATTGGTTAATTATTTGCTTTATTTCGAATTCTTTCATTTTCTACTTTGTTTTTAATCCCATTATCATTTTTTGCCACTTTATTAAAAAACATTTTTATTTTTTTGCGATTATTTATAATTAATATCACAGTACATATTATCAAAAGTATTTTATATGTAAGCCAATATTCTCCATTTATAAAAAAATTTGCATCATTCCTAAATGTTTCTACTGGCATACGCATAGCAATACAACCTATTGTTATTAAACAAATTCTGTTTATATTATTCATTTTATTTTTCGTTAATATCACCGCTATATAAACTATTATCCATATAGCAGTTTCGTATAATTGTACAGGATGTCTACCTTTTATCGCCCACGGTACATCTGTCTGAATTCCTCCGCAACAACCAGCACAGAAACATGCTAATTTTGCAATTGCCGCAGCTATAATTAGTGCTTCTATCATCACTTCAAACAAATCTTTATATTTGATTTTAAATAATTTATGCGCAATAACTAGACATATTGGAAGTGCTAAAAAAGCTCCACCTAAATCCATCATACCATAATTCCATCTAAATATAGTTCGAAAATTAAAACAATGCAATTCATATGTCATCAACAATCTTGCACCTACTATTCCCAAAACTCCACACATAATTCCTGTATAAAATGCATATCTTTTAGGCTTCACTTTTAAAAATATTGTTATATATATAATTGCTTGTAATGTAGCACAAACATTTAATAATTGATATGATGACATTCCGAATATCTCTGGTAACATTTTTTCTTTCCTTTGCTTATATTTTTTATCACAATTTTATAATATTTGCAAGAGGTCAATGTAAGGACATAAGACTCCCACTTTGACCTCTTACAATTATCCTCTATTTTTCTTCTTGCTCTAGCTTTTCATTAAGTTACTATTATGACACATCCCCATTGTCATCAACCGCTTATATTTATTCCAAATAATCAACAACAGTAGGCTGTGTATTATTTATACTCGCAGAATAAGTTAATCTTATATATCCTCCCCAATTAGTAATATTATTAGCTCCGGTTATTAAAAGTGAGTAAGTTTTGCCAGGAGTAACTCCTATATAAAATGTACCAACAGTACCTTCCCCATAAACTTGCCCCCAGACAGTAGCCATCTCACTTACATATGCATCACCAACATCCCCACACTGTCCCGCCTGTGGTTCTCCTGCATTTGCCGGGTTAGCATGTCTACCCACGTAAATCGTACCATTATAATTTCCAGCGTCAGTTCCGGTTTTTTATAGTCAGTTTAACAACATTAACACCTTGTGGAATAGTAACGTTATCAACAACATACGTCAAATCGCTAAGATTAGCAAGAGTTGTTTCAGCCGATGGTAACACAATCAACGAATTAATTGTCAAACTAATATTAGCTTCAGCCTGCCCACCGTTACTCTTAATGACAGTACATTTTATAACATGAGTTCCTACTGCCAGAGAAGAGGTATTAGTAACCACTGCGTTTCCATTAGAAGTATCGTAAAAAGTCGTACTAGCTAAAGGAGCATCACCGTTTTGTTGAATAGTAAAGTAAGAAGATAGCGCCTTATTAGTTCCCTCATCTACAGAAGCTGAAGTAGATGTAGCAGTAACAATAGGGTCATTATGGTCAATGCATGATATAGTCAAACTCGCTGCTGTTCCTGTTTGATTTGTATTGTCTATTAGTCTTGCTTTTACGGTGCAATTGCTACTTATTGTTACTGCGCTTGTGTATGTGCTCCATGTGCTTCCTCCATCTTTACTTATTTGTTTGGTTAAGCCTGTTGTATCACTTGGCCATGTTACAGTTACTGTTATATCTTGGTTTGTCCATGCCGTTGTACTTGGCGTTATTGTTATACTTTCTGCTCCAGCTATTGTATTTGTTTCTTGAGTTATTTCCTTTGTTATTGTCTCATTTCCTGCTTTATCTACAGCTCTCATTTCTATTGTATAGCTTGTTCCTTGGCTTAAGTCTGTGAATGTATAACTTGTTTCCAATAAATTTGTATTTGTTTTCCATTCTCCTCCGTTTATTCTAAAGTAATATGCTACTACTCCACTACTTGCATACTGGCTTGTTGCGGCTTGGTCACTTGTACTTCCGTTTACTGTTATACTATTACTTGTTGCCGTTACGGTTGGATTGAATGCCATTGGGACTAGTTTATCTATATTTGTTATTGTCAATGTACTTGTTGTTACATCTCCTATACTACTTTTTATTCTTGCTTTTAATGTACAATTCTCCTCTACCGTTACTGTACTTTCTTCCTCTGTATATTGTACCCACTCGCTTTCTCCTACTTTTATTTCCTTTATTCCTTGCTCACTTCCCGCTGGCCACACTACTGTTACTATTACATTTTCATTTGTTGCTTCTTCTTTGCTTGGACTCATTCCTATGGTTCCTTCTAGTATATTTCCTATTACTATTTCCTTGGTTTCACTTTTTCCTTTATTATTTTCTACTGTAAATGTGTATGTTCCATTTGCTATTATCTCATAGGTTTCACTTATCTCTTTTTCTCCATTACTATATGTTTTGGTTGTTCCGTCTGCTGATGTGTAACTTTTTATTCCACTATCTGCTTTTGCTTTTATTGTTAGGGTTACTTTGGTTGTTAGTGCTGATATATCTTTCGCTACTGTTATTGATAGTTCTGTTTTGGCTAACTCGCCTTTTCCTATATAGATTACTTCCCAACTACCGTCCTCTTTTTCCTTTATTTCATATATGTAGCCTCCTTCTGTATTTACTTGTCCTGTTTCTTTATTTGAGTTTTCTTCTGTCGTTATCCCTTTTTCTATTACCCTGTCTATTATTTTGTCTATAGTTATTTCTCTATCTTCCAATGATATTAATTCTATTATTGATAACTCTATTTTTTCTTTCCATGTTGCTATATTACTTCTCTCTACTACGCTTATAGTGCCATTTATTATTCCATTGTCTCCTATCAGTGTATTTACTGCTACTCCTGCTAATATTAGCAGCACTATTATTGTTATTACTAATGATATCAGCGTTATTCCTTTCTCTTTTCTTTTCATAGTTATATTTCTCCCCTTCTTTTGCATTATTGCTTTCTATCTTATCATATTTCTCTCAAAAACCTCTCACCCTACGAGGTTATTTTGCATTTTATTTTTATTATTCCCATTTTTTTCTTTTATACACAAAAACAAGACATATTAAGCTTAGGTTCTTTCCTAAACTTTTATATGTCTTGTTTTTATATATTCATTCTTTCTATTTTCTTTAATAAGTTATTGTGTGTGTGTGTGTGTACAGCCATGCGGGTTTCAGCCGTTTCATTTATTCTTACCATATTTCCTCCTGTTTTCATTAGTTATCTACCTTTCCACGGCCAAATTATATACCATTATTCTACTTATGTCTATACTTTTTTCTAATTATTTTTTCACCTTTGACTTTTTCTGCAGTGCACTCTGTCCCCAAAATCATCTTAAAACAATGTTCTTATTTTCTTTATTAAGTAATGGCTTCCTCCATTTGTTTGGGCATTTTCTACCATACTTATTATTAGCATTGGGTTGTCATTATCTACAGTAAAGCAATTGAACCATCCTAATGTTTCTCTTTCCTCTGAGTCTTTTGATTGTTTTAGTTCTGCTGTTCCCGTTTTTCCTCCCATTCTTATGCCATTTATCTTAGCATCATTTGCTGTTCCTTCTGGTGTTTCTACTACTTGTAGTAAATAGTCTTTTATTGTGTTTGCTGCTTCTTCTGTAAATACTCCCTCTTTTAAGTATTCTACATTTGCGCTTTCTTTATATTCCAAATACGGCTTTACCATATTACCATTGTTTACAAATGCTGAGTATATAGATGCCATGTGTATTGGATTTACTAATATTTGTCCTTGACCATATCCGCTGTCTGCTAGTTGAATTTCTGTTTCTATTTTGTCAGTGTTTGAATATTGTGATTTTGATGTACTTAATGAAAATCCTATATCTTCATTAAATCCTAATTTCTTTAATCCTTCTGTGAAAGTATCTCTTCCAATTTGTAAAGTTGCTTGTGCAAAATAGATATTATCAGAACGCACTATTGCATTTCTTAAGTTTTTGCTTTCATTATATGCAGTTAAAGTAGTTATATTATAATTTCCCCAGCTTGAGTCCTTTTGCCAGCTTAAGCCTGTATAATAGAATTCATCTGTTGTAGATAATTTGCCACTTGTAAGACCTATTGCTCCGGTTACTGGTTTAAAAGTTGAACCTGGTGTCCATGCTTGTAAATATCTATTGTACATTGGTTGATTTGTATTATTTTTTAGTTCATTCCATTTTGAATTAGATATTCCTAGCACAAAATCATTTGGATTATATGATGGTGTACTAACCAAAGCAAGCATTTCTCCTGTTAGCGGTTGCATTACCACAAAAAATCCATTATCATTTTTCATTTGTTCGTATAATTGTTTTTGTAAGTTGGAATCTATTGTAAGTTTTATATCTTCTCCATTTTGTACTTCTCTTTTGGCTATTGTTTGTTTTTTATTTCCTGCGCTATCTACTATGTAAATTTCTACTCCATCTTTTCCTCTTAATCTGTCCTCGTACACACTCTCTAGTCCGCTTCTCCCAATCACACTAGTGTTTGTATATCCTTTTCTTGCATTCTCTTCAAGCTCCTCTGCCGTTATATTTTGTACATATCCTGTTAAATGTGCTGCAGCTTCTCCTAGCGGATATACTCTTGCTTTTGAACTACTAATTTTTATTCCTGATATTTGTAGCAAGGCATTTTTTAATTCTTGGTTGCTTGATGATATTTTCTTTATTTCAACAAAAGTATCATCTTTAACATAAGATTTACCTAATTCACTGTTAATCTTATCTTCTGAAACCTCTAATAACTCTGCTACCTGTTTTATATCATTTTCTTTGTTCTCGCTCATTTTCCCTGGTACAAATCCTACAGAAGATACGTTTCCTACTCCTGCTAACATTTCTCCATATCTATCTAATATGCTTCCTCTTTGAGCAGATGTAGTTGATACTTTTACTTTGTCATCATCATTTAAATTAGGGAATATCATATTTGAAGACCAATTTAGCTTAAATTCTTTATTTGAGTCTTTAATAAATTCAGCTGTATATGAATAACTTACCTCTCCACAAGAAGTATTCATGGTTATTCCATATAATATTTTTGTATTTGATGAATCTATTTCTTCTATTGTCTTTATTTCCAATTTCATGTCAAACATGTCAATTCCATCATAAATGTTTTTATTTCTCTTTTCAAAATCATCTTGTGATATTTTTGATTTACTCTCTTCTGTTATCAAATTATACATTCCTTCATAATTTGCTTCATTTATGTATTGCACAAATTCACTCAAAACCGCTTCCGGCTTATTTTTTGCAATACCGTTTTGATATATTAGTATTCCTACTACTATTCCTATAATTAACAATGCCATAATAACTATGGCTAACAATATTTTCTTGTTCATATTATTCTACCTCTTTCTATTATGGCATTATATCATATTATTTTTATCTATTCAATTAAATTATTGTGACTTATAATTCTTGTGTGCCTTATTGGTTCCCATGTAATGTTTCTTTTAAATGTTGCATAGAAGTTTATTGGTATCCAAGATAACATAAATATAGGTAATGTTAGTATTCCTTTAATATATTTTTTTATTTCTTTATTATGTGACCTTAGCGCAATTACAGATGTAAGTATACTTAGTATATAACTAAATACTGCACTTACTAGCAATGCTTGATAGTCTATATTTCCCTCTAATGCCAATTTTAATATTGTATGCATTATTCCAGATATAAATCCCACTATTTGCATTGTTGGAGCTAGCAAAAATATTAATCCGTCTAGTGCTTTTATATTCTGATCTTTTACTAATCTTTTTATTAACCTAACACCATACTGCTCTAAGCATTGCATTGTTCCTACTGACCATCGTTTTCTTTGTTTATATGATTCTCCAAAGCTTACTACTTGCTCATCATATGTTATAGCTTTTTTTACAAAAGCAATCTTTTCATCTGCAATAAGATTTTGTATGGTAAATTCTATATCCTCTGTCATTGTGTTTGTTTTATATGGAATATCATTTAAAAGCTCACTTGCTATCATAAATCCAGTTCCATTTATAAAGCATGCTTGTGATATATTCATTCTTGATTCATTCACAAAGTAATTTTGTATTAAATAGTGTAATGAATAGCAACTAGATATCCATGTATCTGAAGGATTTTTGCTATCTCTATATCCTTGGGCAATTTTGTATCCTTGACATAGAGCTTCATTCATTTCTAGTAGGAAATTTGGGTGTACTACATTATCTGCATCAAATATTATATATGCATCATATGGATTACAATTCTCCATTATATATTCAAACGCACATCTTAGTGCTTCACCTTTTGATGATATTCTTTTATTAATTGGTATTATCTCTGCCCCATTTTGTCTTGCTACCTCTTCTGTTTTATCTGTGCAATTATTGGGCACGGCAAATATTGTGTACATGTTTTTTTCATAGTTTTGCTCTTTTAGGCTATTTATCAAATTCCCTATAACCTTTTCTTCATTTCTTGCTGGTATAATTATTGCAAATTTACCAATCTTTTTTCGATAATTTATTTTCCTTCTTGGTTTTATAAACACAAATATTCCTGTTATCAAATAGTACATTAAGTATAGTATTACAGTTATATCTATAATTTTTAAAATTTCTTCTATAATTTTCATTTTATTTCTCCTATACTATTTATTAAATACTATCTCTACTTTGAACAAGTCTCCGTCAATTGTTATATCGAACTTTCCATTTTGCAATTCAGTTAAACTTTGAGATATAGATAAGCCAAGTCCGCTTCCTTCTGTTGTTCTTGATTTATCTCCCCTCACAAATCTTTGCATTAGTTCTTCTGCTGTAATATTTAGTTTATCTTTTGATATGTTTTTTATTGTTATTTTCGACTGTTTATTATCTTCTATTACATCTATATATACCCTTGACCCCTCTAAAGCATATTTTGAAATATTGCTAAATACATTTTCTATTACTCTATACATATATCTATTATCTGCATTTATATAGATTTTGTCTTCTGAGGTATTTATATCTATAATTAAATTCTTTTCCTTGAATTTGTCTTCAAATTCACCAGTTGTCTGGTTTATTAACTCTACCAAATTAATTTTCTCTATATTTAGTTTTATATTTCCAGAAGATGCTTTCGAAGCTTCTACTAAATCTTCTATTAGCTTCTTTAATCTTTGAGATTTTGAGTCCAGTACTCCTATATATTCCTTCGCCTTATCATTGTTTATTTCTTCTGATTTTAATAAATCTACATAGTTAATTATTGAAGTTAGTGGTGTTTTTATATCATGTGATACATTTGTTATTAATTCAGTTTTCATTCGTTCTGATTTTAGACTTTCTTCAATAGCATTCGAAAAACCGCTTTGGATGTCATTTATATATTTGCTTACTTCCTTTAGTTCACCTTTGAACTCCTCTTCATTTAGTTTGTTATCTGTTTTTCCATTATATATGTTTTCTAATGTTTTCTTGATTTTCATAAATGAGTTAGTGTGTTTTATAATAAACCATAGTTCATAAGCCCAAAGTGCTAATGTTAGCAGTACTCCTATACCATCAGTTTGTAATAGTATTATGCTAACTAGTATTGTTCCTAAAAATGCCGCTGCTATTTTTATATTCATGCTGAAATTAGAAAATATTTTATCTTTTATGTTTTTTATTGTTGTTACTATCCATTTTATTGTTTTGTATGTTAATGAACTCTTCCATAATGTATGTGATTTTAATTTTTTTACAATCGTTGTTCCTATTAGTGCTAAAATACAGTATTCAAATATTGCTACCATTAATATTATAGTTGTAAGTATAATATTTTCAACTACGCTATATCCGATGTTATATATATCCATGACAAATGGTAAACATATTAGTATAATTGCTCCTATGCCCGTTAATTCAATTGGTAGTTCGTCAAAGCTGTTTAAATATATTCCTTGATAATTTCTCTTATGTCCTATTGATACTAATAGATATATAAGCATCACTACAATTAGGAGTATTAGTAGTGGTATTAATATTATAGGTATATTTTCCATATTTTTTATCATATTAAACAATATTTCTTGAATAAAAAATTCATTATTGATACTACTTACTTCATTTATTGTTGTGTATATATCATAATAATTGTATTTTTCTAGATAATTCGATATATATGAAGCGGTTAGCTGTTCTATTCTATTATTGTCTATATTAGTACTTGTTTCTTGTGTTGCACCAACAAAATGACAATATGATATATCTTCATTCTTAGTTATTTTCTCTCTTAGTTCGTCTACTGAATATATGTTACCTTGTAAGTCCATATTTGTATATGCTATTCCAGTTCTAGTATCTATTACTAAATATCGTATTTGTTCCGAAGCTTTATAATATCTATCTGCAAGATATATTTCATCTGTGTATTGTGAGAAATTAGAATCCACCCACCTCATTTTTTCATATACTCTACCAATAGCTGTTATATATGTATCTGCGAAAATGTTTGTTTCTTCAAATTTATCTTTTTGAAGTACTTCTTCATTCTCAGCTATATATGCTGTGTATATAAAGCTTAAAATTAATATGCAAACTAATATAGGTAATAGTATATAGCATAATGCTTTCAGAAACATAGAATTTTTTACACTCTTCTCCATACTAACATCTCCTATCTTAAATATTTTCTATTTTATACCCAATTCCCCATATGACTTTTAAGTACTTTGGCTCTTTGGGATTTATCTCTATTTTTTCTCTTATGTGTCTTATATGTACTGCAATTATATTTTCTGCACCATATGGCTCATCTGCCCATACATTTTTATAAATTTGATCTATTGAGTACACTAACCCTTTATTTTTAGTTAAAAATTTTAGTATGTTATACTCAGTAGGAGTTAATTTGATTTCTTTGCCCTCTAATGTCACTTTTTTGTTATCATCATTTATGATTAACTCCCCTGTACTATAAATATTTTCTTGTTCATTGTTATCCATTGCACCTAATTTTGTAAATCTTCTTATACCTGAATTTACTCTTGCAATTAGTTCTAATGGATTAAATGGTTTAGTCACATAATCATCTGCACCTAGATCTAGTCCATATATTTTGTCATTATCTTCAGACTTTGCAGATAGCATTATAACAGGTAAGCTTTTGCATTTTCTTATTTCCTGCAATGTTTCTATCCCATCTTTATTTGGCATCATTATATCTAGTATAACTAGATGTATAAGATTACTTCTAAGCATATCCAAACATTCATTACCATCAAATGCTTTAAGGACATTATATCCTTCTTTTCTTAAATAAATTTCTATGGCAGATACAATTTCTTTATCATCATCACATACTAAAATATTATACATATAATTTACCCCTTTACTTGTTTCGATAATTATATTATACCAGAAAAATATTAAGAAAAAATAGAGATATTATTAAGAATTTATTAATACCTCTATTTTTGTAGTTATCTATATTCTATTGTACCATTTATATATCGCCTCCGTATTCGATGTAGACATATCCATTTCCTCTTGTACCACCTTTATGTAATACATTATGCGCTTCATTTCTTTTCCACTTCTCCTTTGTTTTTCTACTTTTTCTTGTTCTATTTTATATTGTTTTAATTTTTTAGTATATTCTATATCGTTTATAAGATTGTTTTTTTACATTTTTATTGTTCTTCTTTTTTCTCTAATAATGTTTTTGCTTTTTGTAGTCCGAATATTATTAGTCCTCCAACAGCAAACCAAATTATGCTAAAGGTAGATATACTCATTGGGTCTTTTGGAATATCTAAAGTTGTTGGTCCCATTACTATTGCATATAGTGAACCTATCATTAAACCTATTATCAAGTATATTGTTTGTGGTCTAAATTTCTTTAGAGCATTTTTTATTAATTTTATAACTAATAATGCACCTGTTATTACTCCTAGTCCAAATATTAGTAATACTGGGAAATATGCAAAGTTCATGTGTAAGAACTCTTTTATCGCATTTACTATTGGTATGTATAAACCAAATATTAATAATAATGTTGAACCAGATATTCCCGGTAGTACCATAGCAGAAATAGCTATCATCGCTGCTATAAATACATATATGCATAATCCCACATTTAGATTGCTTACTTCTATATTAGTCCCATTTCCTGATACTGGATTTAAGAAAGTTATAGCTACAACTATTGCAATTCCTATTATTGCAAAAATCATGTACTTATAGTTTCCTTTTAAACTTTCTTTTTCTTCTTTTATAATTACTGGTATCGCAAATAATATGAAGCCTATAAATACTGAGCTTACTGCATATATTTGACTTTCAAATATACTTGCTAAAAATAGCATTGCAATTACCATTCCAATAACCCAGCCCACTCCAAGTTTTGCTAAAAATTTTATTGCAGATATTCTTTCTTCTTTGGTTCCAGAAATTAAGTTATCTATTGAATTTATGAATTTATCATAAAAACCAAGTATGAAAGCAACTGTTCCTCCTGATACCCCAGGCACACTATCTGCTAGTGCCATACAAAATCCTCTTATTGCATCAATAACATGTTTCATTTGTTCCTCCTATTTTTATAATTAAAATTATATAAACATTATTATACTATAT
>CAYXUA010000041.1:0-11081 GCA_964468015.1 uncultured Clostridium sp.
CGCAGCAATTAACTTTTGATGAAACAATATTAAAAAGAGCTATGATATTATCTGAAGAAATTGAAGCACAAATATCTTTTGATATTAATATTATAGATTCAGAACAAAATAAATATATTACAAAAATTACATTAGATATACCAATAAAAGAGATGATGAATGGGCAAAATACTGTAGAAATAGATAATTATATACCATTTAGTAGGAAGGGAAATGAGATAAATGAACAATAAACCAGAATTAGTACAAAAATTAGAAAGTAAATATATGAAGACCTATGAAATAACGGATTTAAAGGATATGATAACAAAGGCATCGCAAAAATTTGCAAATAAACCAGCCTTTAAAGTAAAGGACAAAGAAGGGAAAATACAAGAGGTATCATACAAGCAATATCATCAAGATGTTCAAGCTCTAGGAGCAGCAATGATAAAAGTGGGGCTAAAAGATAAAAAAATAGCTGTAATAGGGAAAAATAGTTACCAATGGTCAGTTGCATATATGGCGGCTGTAATTGTTGGTGTGGTTGTTCCTTTAGATAAAGAATTGCATATAGATGATGTAATTAATTTTATAAATGTATCTGAAAGTGAAGCTGTATTTGGAGATAAGAAATTTATTAAAGGTATAAAAGAAAATATTGATAAGTTAAACAATAAAGAAATATTACTTGTAAATATGGGAGAAACCAAAAATAGTTTAGAAAACATGATACAAACTGGTACAGAATTAATAAGAAACAATGATACACAATTTCAAGAAATACAAATAAATCCAGATGAAATGAAAATATTATTATTCACCTCTGGAACAACAGGAAGCTCAAAGGCTGTTTGCTTATCACATAAAAATATATGTTCAAATATAATGTCAGTTGCGGCAATAGTTAAAGTAACTCCAAAAACCAAAGTATTGTCAATATTACCAATACATCATACTTATGAATGTACTCTAGGTTTTTTACTAGTAATATATTCAGGTGGATGCATAGCTCATTGCGAAGGTTTAAGATATATACTTCAAAACATGCAAGAGTATAAGCCAACATTAATATTATGCGTTCCATTATTACTGGATAATATGTACAAAAAAATAATGAAAACATTAAGAAGCTCATTACCAGAAAAGTACTTCAATAAAGGGAAGAACATAATAGATGCATTGCCATTTTTCATGAGAGGAATTGTAAAAGGCAAAATAAAGAAAACATTTGGAGGAAAACTACATACATTCATAGTAGGTGCAGCAGCAGTAAATCCAGAGGTATCATATTCAATAGACAAATTTGGAATGAGGGTACTACAAGGATATGGTCTAACTGAATGTTCACCACTAGTAGCTGGAAATAATGATTTCTATAAAAGAGATGATTCAGCAGGTTTACCAATACCAAATGTAGAGTATAAAATAGCAAACCAAAATTCTGAGGGGGTAGGTGAAATAATTGTAAAAGGACCAAATGTAATGCTTGGATATTATCGAGACGAAGAAGCAACAAAAGAAGCAATAAGAGATGGATGGTTCTATACAGGAGATTTAGGTAAAATAGATGAAAATGGATTTTTATATATAACAGGGAGAAGTAAAAGTGTAATAGTAACAACTAATGGAAAAAATATCTATCCAGAAGAACTAGAATATTATTTAAATGAGGAAGAAGCAATAGCGGAAGCTATAGTTTTAGGTGTAGAAGATGAAAAAAGTCATGATACTGTTGTAAAAGCAAAAATATTCCCTAATATGGAAGTAATAAGAGAAAGACTAAAAGTAGATATTCCAACAAAGGAACAAATTATGAAGATAATTAACGAAAGCATACAAAAAATAAATGCAAAAATACCAAATTACAAGCATATAAAAGGTTTTAAAATAGTAGATAAAGAATTGGAAAAAACGACAACACAAAAAATAAAAAGATATGGAGATAATACTGACATAAATAAATAAAAAGAAAATTGGCACTTAAATAAAAAGTGCCAATTTTCTTTTTAACCATTTACAATTTCTCTAATATACTCACCAATCTCTTCATCGCTTAATTCTAAAACTTCAATAATTTTTCTTAAGACATCTCTTCTTGGCAAATCCTCACCTTTGTCGATTCTAGCATATTGTCTTAAACTAATTTCAAGCTTTTTTGCCATTTCTTCCTGAGTATATTTCTTACTCTGTCTTTTTTCTTTAATCATAATATCACCTAGTCGTATTATGGCATATTTTGTAGAACAATTGTATTGACATTTTATGTCTTATAGTATAAAAATCAAATGATGCTAAATCTAGACAATTCTAATCTTGTATGATAAAATATATGCGAAAAAATAAAGGGAGGAAGCTTAAGTGGCAGACAAACAAAAAAATATAAGAAATTTTAGTATAATAGCGCATATAGACCATGGAAAATCAACCTTGGCAGATAGATTAATAGAAATGACTGGAGTACTTTCAGAAAGAGAGATGGAAAGTCAAGTTCTAGATAATATGGATATAGAAAAAGAAAGAGGAATTACGATAAAAGCTCAAGCAGTAAGAATGTTGCATAGAGATAAAGATGGGCAAGAATATATTTTGAATTTAATAGATACCCCAGGGCATGTAGATTTTAATTATGAGGTATCAAGAAGCTTAGCAGCATGTGAAGGTGCAATACTTGTTGTAGATAGTAGTCAGGGAATAGAAGCTCAAACTCTAGCAAATGTATATTTGGCACTAGATAATAACTTGGAAATACTGCCAGTTATAAATAAAGTGGACTTACCAAATGCAAGACCAGATGAGGTAAAACAAGAGATAGAAGATGTAATAGGAATACCTGCGCAAGATGCACCATGTATTTCGGCAAAATCTGGATTAAATGTAGAGCAAGTACTAGAACGAATAATAACTGATTTTCCTGCTCCAAATGGTGATATAAATGGCAAACTTCAAGCTTTAATATTTGACTCATTCTACGATAATTATAAGGGTGCAGTAAGTCATGTTAGAATAAAAAATGGTACAGTAAAAGAAGGCGATGAAATATTGTTCATGGCGACAAAGAAAAAATTTGTTGTAACAGAAGTAGGATATTTTGGGGCAGGACAATATTTACCATGCAAAGAACTAACAGCAGGAGAAGTAGGATATATAGCTGCAAGTGTAAAAAATGTAACAGATGTACATGTAGGGGATACTATAACAAATGCAGAAGAACCAGCAGACGAGCCATTACCAGGCTATAAAAAGGCTAACCCTATGGTGTATTGCGGATTATACCCATTAGATGGTAGTGAATATGATAGCTTAAAAGTTGCTCTTGAAAAATTAAAACTAAATGATGCGGCATTAGAATATGAGCCAGAAACTTCAATTGCTTTAGGTTTCGGATTTAGATGCGGTTTTTTAGGTTTATTACATCTAGAAATTATACAAGAAAGATTGGACAGAGAATTTGACTTGGGATTAATAACAACAGCTCCATCTGTAATATACAAAGTACACAAAACAGATGGAACAGTAATAGAGCTATATAATCCAACTGATTTGCCTGCAAACCAAGAGGTAAGCTATATAGAAGAACCAATAGTAAAAGCGGAAATAATGCTTCCAAAAGAATTTGTAGGAAATGTAATGGAAGTATGTCAACAAAGAAGAGGAACATATATAGATATGAAATATTTAGATACAACAAGAGTAATACTAGAATATGAATTACCACTAAATGAAATTATATATGATTTCTTTGATACATTAAAATCAAAAACAAAAGGGTATGCTTCATTTGATTATGAGTTTAAAGAATACAGAAGGTCAGAATTGGTGAAATTGGATATACACATAAATGGCGAGGCGGTAGATGCGCTATCATTTATAGTACACAAGGATACAGCTTATTCAAGAGGAAGAAAAATGATAGAAAAATTGAAGACAGTAATACCAAGACAATTATTTGAGATTCCTCTGCAAGCTGTAATTGGAGGAAAGATAATTGCAAGAGAGACTATATCAGCTATGAGGAAAGATGTACTTGCTAAGTGTTATGGTGGAGATATAACTAGGAAGAAGAAATTGCTTGAGAAGCAGAAAAAAGGTAAGAAGAAAATGAGACAAATTGGAAGTGTGGAGATACCGCAAGAAGCTTTTTTGAGTGTTCTAAAATTAGATGATGAAAATTAAAAAAAGAGATAAGCGCAATGTTACCGGTTCCAGCAGAAGGAATAATTAAAAATAAAATAATTATTGGCTCCAAGCTAACGGGTATTCCCCCGCCTCAAAGGGCTGTCGTTCAATACTTATTTTTTATTATTCCTTCTGCTGAAACCTAGAATGGTTAAGTATTGCTTGTTAGAGAAGGGAAAAAATATGAAAAGACAGGAAAATAAATTTTATGAAGATAAAGTTGAAGGTAGAAATAGTGTTCTAGAACTTCTAAATTCAAACAGAGATATAAATAAATTATATATTCAAAAAGGCGAAAAGCATGGTTCTATAAATAAAATAATTGCTCTAGCTAAAGAAAAAAGAGTGGTAATAACAGAAATGGAAAAAACAAAAATGGATGTTATTTCTGAAACGCATAATCATCAAGGAGTAATAGCTACAGTACCGCCATTTAATTATTGTGATGTGCAAGATATTTTGGATTATGCTAATTCTAAAAATGAAAAAGCTTTTGTTTTAATACTAGATGGAATTGAAGATGTTCATAATTTAGGTTCAATAATAAGAACAGCAGAGACAGCAGGTGTTCATGGAATTATAATTCCAAAAAGAAGAGCGGCAAGTGTAAATGCAACAGTAAGTAAGACCTCAGCGGGTGCCGTAGAACACATGAAAATATCAAGAGTAAATAATTTGGCAGATACAATAAGGAATTTAAAAGAACAAGGATTATGGATAATTGGAACTGACATGGATACAGAAACGCAATATGATAAACAAGACTATACAGGAGATATTGCAATAGTAATAGGCAGTGAGGGATTTGGAATGAGTAAGATAGTAAAGGATAATTGTGATTTCTTAATAAAAATTCCGATGAAGGGAAAAATTACTTCATTAAATGCATCTGTATCAGCTGGGATAGTGATATATGAGGCTTTGAAGCAAAGATAAATTGAAGAAAGTTACATAATGTGATATAATGTGATTATGAATAAAAATTTTATGAGGAGGAAAATCATAATTATGATTTTTGCTAAAAGTACATTGAAAAAAATACGGATAGGTTTAGAGCGAATATCCATAATAGACAGCTTGTTATTGATGCTTTATATTGTATTTATTGGTGCGATGATGTTTGCAAGAATTATGGAAAACCAGCCAATAAAACAAAAAGCACTATATGATAACAATAATAGGCTTATTGGATACGCTGTAAATGGAGAACTTTATGAGTTCGAAGTAAGAGACCTTCCGGAAGGCAGTAAAAAATTAGTAGAAGAACTGCAAGAAGCATCTATTAATGTTTTACTTAAAGACTGGATGGAAACATGGGATGTAAAAGCAATACAAAATAATAAGCCTGAGGTGAAACTTTTTAAAGTGGAAAAAGGTTTCTGGGAAGGAATATTGTATTCTCAAAGATGTCCAGTTGGAATTTGTATAAATAAGTCTAATGGAACCAGTGTAATATATGTGGATGAAGATATGTATGCCAATAAAGACTTATTTATAAATGTATATATCCACGAATATATACATGCGATGTCTAAAGGAGCATCAGCGTTTGACGTTTATAAAAATGGAGAACGTAAGTATAACATTGTTAAGGAGGGATACACTGAATATCTTAAGGATGTAGTGGTTAAGGAAGGCGGCTTGAAACAAAAATACAAAATGGAAGAGCCATTTATTTCCGCATACGAAAATGCTAAAAAATTAGCCTCTGTAATTGATAATGTTAAATTAGGAAACGATTATCCTATAATGAGAGAGATCTTTTTTGAGTATGGTGATTGTAAAAATCTTATCTACGATGAGATGGGGCAGGACTATGAAGAGTTGAACCGTTTGCTAGAAAAAGAACCGGAATCAGAAATAATTTCTGCGCTTCTTTGGAGAATGGAATGTATGTTTTAGTTCAATGTAAAGAAAAGACTTTTTATAAGGGCTTTTCTTTTTTGTGGTTGACGATAAAAAAATAGAAAAAAATTCATATATATCGACTTTTTTTTTTACAAAATACCTTGAAAAAATGTTCATAAGAATATATAATCTTAATAACTTACATTATAAATAAGGGGTTGTGCATATGAAAATCGTGGATGTACTGAAAAAATATAGGCATTCAGTACTTATTGTAGCAGATATTGGAATAGTAATATGTAGTTATATAGCGGCAATTTTGTTTCTGAATATAAAAATAAATAGTATAGTAAATTTGATAAAAGAATTATGTATGGCAGTTTTGGTATACGAAATATTCTTGAATATACTACAAATGTATAAAAATATGATTAGGTATGAAATAGGAAAAGACTATATAAAATATATGTTTTCGTGCCTATGCTCAATATTATCAATGTTAGTTATAAGTCAGATATTGAAATTAGAATATCTAGGAATAAGAGTAAATGTTTTAGCAGGAATATTTATCGCTGGGTTATTTGTATTATATAGATTAGCAGGAAGGTCAGTAATGTCTAGAAGAACTGCAATGCTAAACAAGAAAAGATTCAAAAACGAAGCTCCTGAACATAAGCCAGAGAACCTATTAATAATAGGAGCGGGAATGGGAGCTAGAGAAATAATTATAGCAATAAAAAATTCAATGAAAGATAAATACAACATAGTAGGAATAATAGATGATAATACTAATAAGTTAAACCATACAATCTTAGGAGTACCAGTAATAGGAACACGTTACGATATACCAGATATAGTAAATGAAAAAGATGTTAATGTAATATTTTTTGCAATAAACAGAATAACAGCATTATCAAGAAGAAAGATAATAGAAATATGCCAAACAACAGGAGTGAAAACTAGAGTATTACCAACAACAGAAGAATTGATTGAAAAACAAGGGGTAATGAATAGTTTAAGAGATGTTGAAATAGAGGATTTACTTGGTAGAGATGCAATAAAGTTAGATAATAAAAATATAAGTACTTTGATAAAAGATAAAACAGTTCTAGTAACAGGTGGAGGAGGCTCAATAGGTTCAGAACTATGTAGGCAAATAATGAAATATAATCCTAAAAGATTAGTAATATTAGATATCTATGAAAATAACCTATATGACATAGAATTAGAACTAAAATCAAATTATCCAAAGGCAAAAATAGAAGCAGTAGTAGCAAGTGTAAGAGATAAAAAGCGTGTAGATGAAGTTTTTGAAGAATTTAGACCAAGTTTAGTATTCCATGCAGCAGCACATAAGCATGTGCCTTTAATGGAAAATAATCCACTAGAAGCGATAAAGAATAATGTATTTGGAACATATAATGTAGTAAATAGTGCTGATAAATATAATGTGGAAAGATTTGTATTAATATCAACAGATAAGGCTGTAAATCCAACTAATATAATGGGAGCCTCTAAAAGAGTATGTGAGATGATAGTACAGGCAAAAGATAAGGTGAGTAAAACAGAATATGTAGCAGTAAGATTTGGAAATGTACTAGGAAGCAATGGCTCAGTAATACCATTATTTAAAAAGCAAATAGCAAAAGGTGGACCAATTACAGTTACACATAAAGATATAACAAGATTTTTCATGACAATACCAGAAGCAGTAGGACTAATACTTCAAGCAGTAACTTATGCAAATGGTGGAGAAATATTTGTACTTGATATGGGAGAACCAGTTAAGATATATGATTTGGCAGTAAGTTTAATTAAACTATCAGGTTATGAACCAGGTGTAGATATACAAATAGAGTTCTCAGGGCTAAGACCAGGAGAAAAGTTGTACGAGGAATTACTTATGGCAGAAGAAGGCTTGACTTCAACTAAGCACAATAAGATATTTATATCAAGACCAATGCATATGGAAATACAGGAATTAGAAGAAAAGCTGGAAGTATTGGGAAATTTGGAATATGATGAAGAATATTCGAGAGAAAAAATAAAAGAAACAATGAAAAGTGTGGTTCCGACATATAAAGAACCAGACGAAGTAAATAGAGCAAGGTTGAGTAAATGAAAAAGATAGTTTATACAGGAATTTTAGTTGTGTGGATGGTTACTATTTTTATGTTTTCACATCAAAATGGCGCACAATCTGATAATTCAAGTGGTTTGGTAACCAATGTTATAATTAGCACAATAAAATTAATAACACCAATAGAACATGAACAAGCAATTGAGATATCTAAAATTATAACACCAATAGTAAGAAAATTAGCACATTTTACAATATATCTAATAGGCGGAATTCTTATATATTGTACATATAATTCTTATAAGAAAGTTGAGAGTAAAGATTTAAAATATATTTGGCTTTTTTGTGTTGTATATGCAATATCAGATGAATTTCATCAGTGGTTTATACCTGGTAGAAGTTCTGAATTAAGAGATGTTATAATTGATTCAGTAGGTGCAGGTATTGGAATTATAATTATAAATATAATATTAAAAAATAGGAGGAAATAACATGAGCACAAAAATGAATATACCATTTTCACCACCAGATATTGGTGAAGAAGAAATTACAGAGGTAGTGGAGGCTCTTAAATCAGGCTGGATAACAACAGGACCAAAAACAAAGTTATTTGAACAGAAAATAACAGAATTATCTAATAGCGAAAGGACTGTATGCTTAAATTCATCAACGGCAGCAATGGAAATGACTTTAAGATTATTGGGAATAGGAGAAGGAGATGAAGTAATAACAACAGCATATACATATACTGCTTCATGCAGTGTAATATGTCATGTTGGAGCTACTCCTATTATGATTGATATACAAGAAGACAATTTTGAGATGGATTATGAAAAATTAGAAAAGGCAATAAATGAAAAGACAAAAGCAATTATTCCAGTAGATATAGGTGGGGTAATGTGTGATTATGATAGAATAAATGAGATAGTAGAAAGCAAAAAAGCAATATTCAAACCAAGCAATGAAATTCAAAAGCAATTAGGTAGAGTAGCAGTAATTGCAGATAGCTCCCATGCTATTGGGGCAACAAGAAATGGAAAAAAAGCGGGAGAATATGCGGACTTTACATGCTTTTCATTCCATGCAGTAAAAAATCTAACAACGGCAGAAGGAGGGGCAGTAACATGGAAGAAAAATGAAAATTTAAACAATGATGCAATATATCAGAGATTTCAAATATTATCATTGCATGGTCAAACAAAAGACGCTTTGCATAAAAATAAACTGGGAGCATGGGAATATGACATACTAGAGCCGGCCTATAAATGCAATATGACAGACATAATGGCAGGAATAGGCTTGGCACAAATAAAAAGATATCCAGACATGGTAGCAAGAAGACATGAAATAATTAGAAGATATGAAAAAGTTCTAGAAGGACATAGTGTAGAATTATTAGAACATGAGAACAAAGAAACTAATTCGGTATCATCAGGACATTTATTTATAGTAAGAATAAATGGCATAGATGTAGAACAAAGAAATGAAATAATAATCAAAATGGCAGAAAGAGGAATAGCGACAAATGTACACTATAAGCCATTGCCAATGCTTACAGCATATAAAAATTTAGGATTTGATATAAAAGATTATCCTAATAGTTATAATTTCTACAAAGGAGAAATAACACTTCCATTGTATACACTACTAACAGATGAGCAAGTGGAATATATTATTAGTAACTTTGTAGAAGTATTAGGGGAATATAATATATGAAATTAAAAAAGTATGAAGAGCTGCCAGAACAAATGAAAAACAACGAAGTAAAGAAATATTATGAAATATTATCAAAAAGAAAAATTAGCTTAGCAATAAAAAGAATTTTTGACATAATAGTATCTTTACTACTGCTTGTTCTGCTTTCGCCAATAATACTAATACTTGCAATACTAATAAAAATAGATTCAAAAGGACCAGTATTTTATAGACAAGAAAGAATAACAACAAATGGAAAGATATTTAGGATATTTAAATTCAGAACAATGGTACAAAATGCAGATAAAATAGGAACATTAGTAACTGTTGGAAATGATAGTAGGATAACCAGAGTAGGAAAAATGATAAGAAAAGTAAGGCTAGATGAATTACCACAACTAATAAATATACTAAAAGGAGAAATGACATTTGTAGGAACAAGACCAGAAGTAAAAAAATATGTAGACAAATATACAGATGAAATGAAAGCAACTCTGCTAATGCCTGCAGGAGTAACATCAGTGGCAAGTATAAAATATAAAGACGAAGACGAAATATTAGAAAAAGCACTAGAAAATGGCAAAGATACAGACTTGGCATATGTAGAAGATGTATTGCCTGAGAAAATGAAGTATAATTTGGAGTATATTAGTAAGTTTTCTTTTTGGTATGATATAAAAGTATGTATAGATACAGTGATAGGAGTATTAAGATGATAACTGAAAAAAAAGAACTAGATACAGTTTCGGTAGTTATACCAGTATATAATGAAGAAAAGTACATAAATGGATTAATTGATTCAATATTAAAACAAGACTATAATAAGAGTAAATTTGAGGTTATTTTTGTTGATGGTAATTCAAAAGATAAAACAAAACAAATTATTCAAGAAAGATTAAAAAGTCAAAATATAGAATATAAAATCTTGAATAATGAGGAAAAAATAACTCCAATATCTCTTAATATAGGAATAAAAGATGCAACCAAAGATTTAATAATAAGGCTAGACGCACATAGCCAATATCCCGAAAACTATATAACTAAATGTGTATATTACATAAATCACATAGATGCAGACAATGTAGGGTGCGTAATGGAAACTAAAAGTGAGGGAACAGTAGGAAATGCTATTTCAACAGTATTGTCTTCTAAGTTTGGAGTTGGAAACTCAAAGTTTAGAACCAATGCTGAAAGTGGATATGTAGATACTGTGCCATTTGGAACGTTTAGGAGAGAACTATTTGAAAAAATAGGTTACTTTGATGAGAGATTAGCAAGAAATCAGGATAGTGAATTTAAT
>CAYXUA010000042.1:0-11061 GCA_964468015.1 uncultured Clostridium sp.
CCTTAATTTTTTAAGTGCATTTGCATCTAAATTTTTTAACATTTTATTTACATTTTTTTCATTTTGCATTTTTTTCATTAATCTTTGTGTTTGTTCAAATGAATTCATGAATTTGTTTACATCTTGTACCTTTGTTCCACTTCCATTTGCTATTCTTAATCTTCTGCTTCCATTTAAAAGTTTAGGATTTCTTCTTTCTTGTGCTGTCATTGAACAAATTATTGCCTCTATCTTTACAAATTCTTTTTCATCTATATCAGATTCTTTTACCATATTTAAACCTGGTATCATTTTTAGTATTGATGAGAATGAACCCATTTTCTTTATTTGTCTTAATTGTGTTAAATAATCATCTAAGTCAAAACCTTGTTTTTTTAGTTTCTTTTCTAGTTCGATTGCTTTTTCTTCATCAAAAGCTTCTTCAGCCTTTTCAATTATTGAAAGCACATCTCCCATTCCAAGAATTCTTGATGTCATTCTATCTGGATGAAATACTTCTATATCACTTAGTTTCTCTCCTGTTGCTGCAAATTTTATTGGTCTGTTTGTTACTTTTTTTACTGATAATGCAGCACCACCACGAGTATCACCATCTAGTTTTGTTAGTATTACTCCATCTATTCCAAGATTTTCATTAAAGCTTTGTGCCACATTTACTGCATCTTGACCTGTCATTGAGTCTACAACTAATAATATTTCATGTGGTTTTACATTTGCTTTAACATTTTTTAGCTCTTGCATAAGTTCTTCATCTATATGAAGTCTACCTGCTGTATCTAGTATAATTACATCATTTAGTTTTGAAATTGCTTGAGACATAGCCTGTTTTGCTATTAAAACTACATCTTTGCTATTTTCATTTGCAAACACCGGTATGTTCAATTGTTTTCCAACTACTTGCAACTGCTTTATAGCTGCTGGTCTGTAAACATCGCAAGCTACTAATAATGGCTTTTTGCCTTCTTTTCTAAGTAGATTTGCAAGTTTACCAGCTGTTGTTGTTTTACCAGAACCTTGCAATCCAACTAGCATTATTACCGTTGGTGGATTTGGTGTGAAGTTTATTTTACTTTCTGTTCCACCTAATAGTTCTATCATTTCGTCCTTAACAATTTTAACTACCTGCTCACCTGGTGTAAGTGATTTCAAAACATCTTGACCTAATGCTTTTTGTTCAATTACAGAAATAAATTCCTTTACTATTTTATAGTTTACATCCGCCTCTAAAAGCGCAAGCTTTACTTCTCTTAGAACCTCTTTTAAATCCGATTCTGTTATTCTTGCTTTTCCTCTTAGTTTTTTTGTTATTCCCTGAAGTCTTTCTGATAATCCTTCAAAAGCCATGAGGCCACCTCCGTTATACTAAACAATTTAACTTTTGTTTTACATCATCCAAAATTTTAGCTATCTGTTTATCTGAAGATTTTTCTTCAATTTGAGATATTTCTGATAAAATAACAGCTATTTTTTCTTCTTGACTAAACATCTTTTTCATAAAACCTAGCTTTTCTTCTAACTCGAAAAGTTTATTTTCCCCCTTCTTTATAATGTCTCTAACAGCTTGCCTTGTAATTCCTTCATTCTCTGCTATTTCTGATAAAGACAAATCATTGTTATAATAATCTTCTAAGAAAATATACTGTTTTTCCGTTAAAAGCTTGCCATACAATTGGCAAAGCATGCTTACTTTAACATTTTTCTCCATATATTTACCTCTCTTATGTAATGCTAATATACTTTACACTATTTTTTCGCATTTGTCAAGGGGGTTTGAGGATTTTTTATAAGATTATTGCTGTTTCACCGTAACCAGCACCATTAAGATAATATTTTACAACTTCTAGTTTAAATTCTTCTAAATATTTATATCTGCCCATAAAAATACACCTCCAAATGTTAAACTTTTTTGTCTAACATTTGGGGTGCAGTTCAATAATATACTCTCTTTTATATTTTTTGTTTCAGCTAACTTTTCTTTGCATTATTCATCTTTTTCATATTCTAATAAAACAAATCCTGAATTTCCATCTGTTGCATAATATCTCCATGTATCACCATCATTACTTATATTAGTTCCTGTTCCTCCGGCTCCTACTACTATTGTTATTTGTTGCCCTGGTGTTACATCTATGTATGCAGTGTCAAATGCTCCTGAGTTTCCTGATGCACCAACTTGTGAAGTTGTACCATCACTGTCGTAGTAATGATGACTTTGGCCTCCTTTTCCATAATCTCCTTCACTTAATGCTGAGAATCCAAGTGCAAACCCAGTTGCTCCGTATAAGTCTATGTCAAAATTGGTTCCTGTCTTTGTGTCACCAACTCTTCCATTTGGGCTACTTGCTTCTGCTTGATTTATGTTTCTTTCTGACATACTTACACTGCTTCCACTTGCTCCTATTCCTCCCTTTACTTCGAAAGTGCCAAAGCTTGAACTTCCACCATTTCCAGCAGTTCCAGTCATTGTTGTATTACTATTGTATGAAGATATTGTCAATGCACCAGCTCCACCTCCACAAGCAGCTACATGAACTCTTGTAACTCCTTCTGGTACTGTCCAGACATATGAACCACTTTCAATATATTTTTCTTGTATTAATTGTGGTTTTGCAAGTACTACTCTAAACGATACATATCCATCAGTATTTCCACTTGCAGAATTTGCCCAGAACATACCTCCATCGCTACCATCATATCCATAGTCTCCACCTCTTCCGTCTAAAAAATGGATTACTATTATTTACAAATTGGCCTGTATCATTAAACCATAATTTATCTCCTGTTATCCATAATTCCTTTAATGCATCACCTGTTTTACATATTGTTCTTGTTGCATCTGAATAATATGTAGATGTTCCATTATTATATGCTGTTGCAAATTTTGTACTAACTCCTCCACTACTAGCAAATGACGCACCATAATTTGATAAATTAGTTGAAGTTGATAATGTATCCCATACTGCTACTCTTTCACTAGCACTTCCATACATATCATACACCCCATATATATTTCCTGTTGTACTTGCTAACATTCCAAGTTTTGTGTCATATGTATACGATGTTGATGTTCCTACTCCTGTTATGAAACTGCTACTTACATTTCTTGCTATTTCATTTCCATTTCTTCCATATTGGCTATGTGCTAAATATGCTACTGCTCCCCATTCACTGTTCTTAGTCAAATGGCTTCCAAGACTTGCATTTCCTACTGTTTGTCCATAATCCAAACAATTAGTATATACTTGTCCTATTGTTATATTTCTCCAACTGCTTCTATTTGGTTTACTTACCATTTTCACGCTGCTACTTAAGCCTATATTTCCAGTGGTCGTATTTCCTGTAGTTACTGCTGTTCCATTAGCATCTTCTTGACTCATTTCGTATTTTGCTATCCAAAATCCTGAAAGTTCACTATCCCATTCTCCATTTGCATATTCATTATTTTTACCATTACTACTTCCATCTTCAAATGCTGGATGTATTATATATCCTTCTCCGTCTTGTGTTATATATTCTTCATCCGCATTCACTGTTGTTTTATATGTCAATCCATTTACTGTTGCACCGCTTCTTTCATCTGTACTTATAAATTTTATATTTATTTTTCCTGCATATTTATCTCCATTTGTTTCTGGCTTACTGCATACTTGATATTTAAATCTTGGTATCCATACCCAATAGCTACCATCATCTGTTACTGCATTTGCCCATCTACTCATTCTTGTATCTATAAAATTATACCCTTGCTCATAATCATACCAGTTCTCCCACTTAAAGTTTGGATTATCTGTTCCTTGTGATGATGGATTTCCACTTGAATCTATTTTAGAATATATTGGACTAGCCCCTTCGTCTAAACAGCTTGCTGTTGCTCCTCCGTCTGTACTCCAATATACTGCAATCATTTTTTCCATTAGTTCTGGTGGATTCGCTTTTGCAACTTTACTTTGTTCAGCTTCTGAGCCTTCCATTTCTATTTGTATTTTTATTTCTTCTTTTATTTGTTCACTTAACATTTCTTTTATTTTATCTGTTAAATCCTCTGATATTCCATAAAACATATATGTTTTATCTGTGCTAAATGTATAGATTTTCCCTTCTTCTGCTACATAGACTTCTTCCCCTGTTCCAACTTTCGCAAATTGCTCTGGGGTATATACTGGTACTATATCTCCACCTTCGTATTCTTTATATAATTCCTCTGCAGTTACTTCTTTATTGTTATATGACTCTTCTATATTTTTTAATTGAGCAATCTGCATTGCTTGCTTATTTGATACTCCTACATATGCTACTATTCCTACTATTAGCACGAATAGGCACGCTATTGAAACATATAGTGTTATACTACCTCTTTGACTCTTCATGTTTTCTCCCTCTCTTTTCTTTTGAGTATTACTATATTTTTATTTTAACATATTTGCTTTATTTACTACTAACCCTGCGTAGGTTTTCCGTCAAATTTTTAAAAAGACATACTAAACCTAGTTTTTCTACTAGGTTTAATATGCCTTTTTTTATATGTTCATTCTTTTTATTTTCTTTAATAGATTAACTGTGTGTGTGTGTGTGTGTACAGCTGCAAGGCTTTCCGGTCTTGTATTCATTTTTTTGCTCCTTATATGGTTTATTTTACATTATTATACATTATTTTATTTCATTTTTGCAATACTATTTTCGCAATTTCTTGGGTTAATTTTTTGCATTACTTTTTCTTTTGTGCTATAATTAAAGTATACTAAGGAATTCTAGTTGTTCACAAAGGAGGTAATTTATATGAGCAAATATACATGTAATGAAAAACTTAGTGAAAAAAAGATTTCAAAATCAGCAAAACAAAAAATGATGGGGATGTTAATTGCTGGTGCTGTAACTATTAGTGCTCTTTCTGGTGTACTTTATGCTGCTTATCGTGGTGATATAGATAAATCGAATGAAGTAAAAGATTATAATATGCCATATAAGATTTCTCAAGGGTCTCATAATGAGCCTATGTTTTCAAAATTTATGAAAGAGAATATTGATGATTTTAAAATTCTAAAAAAAGATATAGATAGATATAAAGAACTTCATGATATTCCAAATCGTTCTGATAAATCTGAAAAAGAAATGGAAGAACTTACTGATAAAATAAATAATGAATATGGTGCTAAAATTGAACGATTTTCTTTAGAAACAGCTAAATCTAAGCTAGCTGATGTTTACCATATTTCCCCAGCAGATATCGCTGTAAGAGCTGATATATTGGAACAAAAAATCTCGATAAAAAACAGAGAAAATGGTAAAGTTCTATTAGATCCTTCTTCTCAATTAATAATGAAAGATGCTTTAATAGATTTAATAAATCTTCAAAACAATACTCTTAGCAATAATTTAGATAAAGCTAGACATGCTAATAGCCTAACAATATTATTTGGTAAGACATTAGAAATGGGCTCTAAAACCTATAAACTTTCTAGAAACAATGAACTACTTGAAATAGATATGCAGAAAAAAACTGCTCAACCAGCTTCAAAAATTGAACATGATGAAAGATAAAACAGAATATAAATAAAAAAGCAAGCATAAACTTTATAAAAAAGTTTATGCTTGTTTTTTATTTAGGAGGTTTTAAATGTTTGTTTATAATTTCAAGTTAAGTCGTACTAGTATTTTCAAATTGGTTCTTATTATAGCCTGTATCGTTTTTGTTATCTTATTTTGCATTGCAGGTTACAAAATCATATCCGCTAGCTTAGACAACAATGTAGAGGTTAATGACTCCATTTTACAAGGTGAAGTTGCCGAACTCACTGTTAATAATTACACAGATGTACTAAAAATGGTACACGATGACTTAGATACATATATCGGACAAAAAATCAAATTCTCTGGCTATGTATATCGAGCACCTGATTTCTCTGAAAATGAATTCGTACTTGCTAGAAATATGATTGTTAGCAATCAAAATCAAACTTTAATTGTTGGCTTTTTATGTAATTGTGATGAGATAAAATCATATACGGACAACACATGGGTAGAAATAACTGGAGAAATAACTAAAGGCAATTATCATGGAGAAATACCTGTCATTAAAGTAAGCCAAATCACGAAAATACAAAAGCCCGAAGAAGAATTTGTATATCCACCAGATGACACCTATATTCCAACATCAGTAATATTGTAGAGTAATTCCTCCAAGGAAGTGACGAATAAAAATAATAAAATATGTGTTGGCTCCAAGCTTACGGGTATTCCCCCGCCTCAAAGGGCTGTCGCTCAACACATATTTTATTATTTTTATTCGTCACTTCCTTGGAGGACTGGCTTTCTAAAATAGCTTCTATTTCCTATCAAATATAGTTTTCATTACTCCCTTATCAATCAAACTTCCATACAGATTCTTTAGTATAATTAGAGCAATTGGTCCTACTAATAAGCCAAAAATACCTATTAATTTAAACCCAGTATACATCGCAATTAATGTAAATATTGGATGTATACCTATTTGTTTACTTACTATTTTTGGTTCTATAAATTGTCTTACTATTGATATTACTATATAAATTATTAATAGTCCTACTGCTAATGTTATGTCTCCATTTATTGCTGAAATAAATGCCCAAGGTATCATAACAGTTCCTGAACCCAAGATTGGTAACGCATCAACAAACCCTATACCTAAAGCTGCTAAGAATGGATATCCTATATTTAATCCTATCCATTTTAAAATATATAAACCTATTAGAACTTGTATAAAGGCAATTACAACTAATATCACTTCTGCTTTTAGATAAGAACCTAGGCTATTTATAAGTTCTCTTAAATGGAGTATTACTCTTTTTACCCAAGTTTTTGGTAAGTGATGCTCTACTTGGTCTAACATATATAATTTATCTACACACATAAAATAGGTTGCCATTAATGTTATTGCTATATATATACCTAAAGTTGGTAAAGTTGTCACCCACTTTATAACCGAATTCAATATATTACTTATTAATTTTGATACACTACCGTAGAACATCTTGCATCGAATTTTGCATTATCCCAGTTAATTGTTCTGGTAAATTTATTCTATCAAAGTTTAACCACGACATAAAACTTTGAAATTGATTATATATCTTTTCTGTATATCCGATTTATTCCAGCTAATAAGTCATAAGACTCTGAAACAATTGATATTATTCCCCATGTAATTAGTCCAATTAAAATAGCCGAAACAATTATAAGTACTAGTATAGCCGTTGTTTTTCTAGGTAGACTTGTCCTTTTATGGACATATTTAATAATTGGCTCTATTAACATAGCTATTGCAAAGGCTATGACAAATGGCATGTAAAATATAGATAATTTTATAAGTAGATAAAAACCTAATATGCTAAACAATAGCATAGCTATTCTTTTTATTACTTTTGACCAATATCCCATATCAACTACCATTTGTCCGCCTCCTATTATATTTTATTCTTGCCTTTAAAATTTATTCTGCATTTTTAACATCTTGTCCTCTTGTATGACAAACACATTCTATTGTGTTACATAAACATTCATTACTGATTGAGTGGAATTGAGCTAAATTTCCTAATGTTATCATTCCTACAACTTTTTCATCCATTACTACTGGTACTCTTCTTATTTGATTATCTGCCATTATTTGTGCAACTGCTGTTGTATCTGTATCTGGTGATGTTCTTATAACTTTAGTTGTCATTATTTCTGATATTGGTGTTTGCTTTGCATCCTTATCACATGCTATGCTCCTTAAAATAATATCTCTATCTGTTATTATTCCTACTATTTTTCCATCTTCTTTACATACTGGTATACTTCCTATATGATGTTCTCCCATTAATTTAGCTACATCACATACTGTTGTTTCTGGTTTTACACAAACCACTTGTTTACACATACAATCTTGTACTCTCATAAATTTTCCCTCCTATGCAAAAATAACTAGGTACAAAAAATTTTTGTACTTAGTTATTTTTATCATTTTCACTTTTAAATATTCATTAATACATATTATCATATGGCGTATAGTTTACCATTTCTCCCATATAATTCATTGGACCTGAATCTCTTGTAAACGGTGGCCTTGGTCCGCATTGGTGGTCTTGGTTCCCCTGGAAATGGTGGACGTGGCCCTCCTCCTGGAAATGGCGGTCTTCCTGGCCTATGTGGCAAACCTAATAATTCTCTAATTATTAATATTCTTATTAAATCCCTTAAAGTATTATTATTAGGTCTTCTTTGTCTTGTTTCTTCTTCTTTTCTTACTTCATTTTTTAATGCACTACTACTACTTTTTACTGATGTTTTACTTACTTCACTTCTTACTTCTTGTTCTGTTTCTAGATTAGCATATACTTCATTTGTTAATCTATCTACGAATTCTTCTGTTATTTCACCATTATACTGATTGCAAGCTTTACAAACCATTGGATATACTGTTTTGTATATTTCTGGATATAGCCTTTCTATTTCTGAATTTTCCATTCTTCTGGTTTGTTGCATATTATAATTATATGTAGGAATTGATCTTTCTCTTGGATATCCTAAGACATCTCTCATATATTCTTCATAACTTTGATAATACATTGAAATAAACCTCCTAGTTTCTATTTATACATACTATTCAGTTCATTTTAAATTTGTTACAAAGAATTAACAATTGATTTGAATTTATCTCCTCTTTCTTCAAAATTTTTGTACATATCAAAGCTTGCACTAGCTGGTGAAAATAGTACAATTTCTCCTTTTTGCGCAGTTTTCTTTGCCACATCTACCGCTTCTTTTAGTGTATCACATTCGTAGATTTCTATTCCCTCATCTAACATTTTTTCTTGTACCGCATTTTTTATTTTTGATGCAGTTTGCCCCATAAGGATTAATGTTGAAACTTTTTCCAAAATTGGTTTAGCGATAGGAGTATAGTCTAAATGCTTATCATATCCTCCTGCTATCAGCACAATTTTTTCTTCAAATGAATTTAGTCCTGCAATTGTTCTTGTTGGACTTGTTCCTATTGAGTCATTATACCATTTTACTCCATCTATCTCTTTTACAAATTCCAATCTATGTTTTACTCCTCTAAAATTCTGTATTGCCTCTATTTGTTGCTCTGCATCTACTAAACTTAAAGTTGCTGCCACTGCTGCACATGCATTTTCATAATTATGCTGTCCTTTTAACATCAGGTCTTTTGTATTTAAAAGATGTCTTCTTAATTTATTTTGACATACCTTTATAACTTCATTGTCTAATACCACTCCATCTGATAATTTTTGCTCTTTACTAAAAAACACCACTTTGCCTTTAACTTCTTTTTCACATTGTCTAGTGATTTGATTATCATAATTTAGTATTACGACTCCATTTTCATCTTGATTTTTGAAAATATTTTTCTTCGCTTCGATATATTCTTCATACGATTTATGTACATCTAAATGATTTGGTGAAATATTAGTTATCACTGCAATTCGCGGGCTTACTGATATTCCCATAAGTTGAAAACTACTTAATTCTAATATAACTATATCTTCAGGTTTCATCTCATCAATTTTATTAAATAATGGTATTCCTATATTTCCACCTAAATAGCAATTATATCCTTGTTTTTTTATTATTTCATATATTAAACTTGTTGTTGTTGTTTTTCCGTCACTTCCAGTTATCCCTATTGTCGTTCCTGGACATAATTCCATTAGCATTTCTATTTCTGAAGTTATAATTGCTCCTCTTTCGCTTTCTTTTACTAATTCATTTGTATCTGGTCTACAAGTTGGTGAACGAAATATTATTTCATACCCTACAAGTTTGCTTAAATTATTTTTTCCAAATGAAAATTCTATATTTCTATCTGTTATTTTATCTAAAATATTTTTATCTATTTCATCTATTGTTCTATTATCAAATACTGTTATTTTTGCACCTAGTTTGTATAAATAATCTAATAAAGGTATATTGCTAACACCTAATCCTATTATTGCAGTTTTTCTGTTTTTTATGTAATTTTTAAACTCTGATAATTTTTCATTTTGCCATTCCATTTTTTGCACCTCCATTCTATTTAATATATTCTAATATCTTGTCTATTGCTTCTTTTGGAGTTTTATAATCTGTAACATCTATTGTTATTGTTTTTTCTGCTTTATCGTAAAATCCTGCTTTTTCTTGTAAATTATCTCTTTGAATAATATTTTCTTTTATTTTTTCTTTATCATTTGTTTGATATTGCAAAGATTTACGCTTTACTCTTTCCTCTAAATCCGCAGTTATAAAGAAATGGTAATCTGTATCCGGATATATTTTCATTATTCCTCTTCCAGAAATTATCACTATATGTTTTTGCTTTAAATTGTTTATTACATTTCTTGCGAATTCAAATAATTTTTCATTATTTGCAATACCACCAATTTTTGAAACTGCCATAGAAGATTTTTCTGATTGTAATTCATCTTCTGCTAATTTTTGACCATTACAATAAAAAACGGTTTGTCTGTCTTCTATTTTCATTTCTACATTTAATTTATCCATTACTTGCTTTATATCTATATTATGCACATTTTCTATCTTGTTTGTATTTTGCATCATTACATATACTATTGCTCTATATAATTCACTACCATTTAAAAAAATTGCATTTGGAAGTATATTAAGCATTTCCTTACAAATTGTTGTTTTCCCACTTCCAACTAAACCTTCAATTCCTATAACTATATTCTTCTTCATATATATCACTCTCTTTCTAGTATATATTATCACCTTTTTTGCATTTTGGGAATACCTAATATTTTTAGTTTTATGTATATTTTTATGTAATATAGGAACAATAATATTACCACAAATTAAGGAGGTGCAGCTGATGGGAAAGAATAATCAGAATAAAAACAATAACAAAAATAACAACAGAAATAATGATAAGAATAACAGAAACAATGAAAAAAATTCTAATGAATGTGAATAGTAATTCTTTTATAAGCAATATCAAATAATTTTAAAGTACAGTTTGATTTATATCAAATTGTACTTTTTATCGTCTATATTTAATATTGAATTTATTTTAGATATGTACATTAT
>CAYXUA010000043.1:0-10867 GCA_964468015.1 uncultured Clostridium sp.
AAATATAGGAGGAATAATATGAGTAATAATTGCAAATGTGGAAATGAATGTAGGGACGAAAAAATTGATGGAATATTAGCTAAATATCAAAAAGATAAAAGCAATTTAATTCAAATATTGAATGAAGTACAAGAAACTTATGGGTATATCCCAGAACATGTTCAATTAGAAATTTCTAAATATTTAAATATAGAAATGGCAGAAATATACGGAGTAATAACTTTTTATGCAAGATTTAGTTTAAAACCAAAAGGAAAATATAATATTGCAGTATGTCTAGGAACAGCTTGTTTTGTAAAAGGTTCTGAACAAATTTTAGAAAGAGTAAAACAAAAGTTAGGAATAGATGTTGGTGAAACTACAGAAGATGGTAAATTTTCAATAGAAGCAACAAGATGTATAGGGGCTTGTGGATTAGCACCTGTATTTACTGTAAATGATGAAGTATATGGAAAAGCAACTCCAGAATTAGTTGATAAAGTAATTAATGAATATATGAATAAGGAATAAAATCAAGGAAGGAGAAGAGTATATGAAAACACTAGAAGAAATAAGAAAAATAAGGGAAGAAAAAAGAGAAGAACTAGATTTAAGAATTAATTTAAAAGCAAATACAGTAGAAAAGCATATTTTAGTATGCCATGGAACAGGCTGTACATCTTCAAAATCCCCACAAATTATAGAAAATTTTAGAAGAATAATAAAGGAAAAAGAAATAGAAAATGTTAAAGTAATACAAACTGGTTGTTTTGGGCTTTGTGCCAAAGGACCAATAGTAATTATAAGACCAGAAGACGTTTTCTATGCAATGGTTAAACCAGAAGATTGTGAGGAAATTATAAATTCACATATTATAAATGGTCAATTAGTAGAAAGACTGTTATGTAAAAATATAGACAAAACAACAGTACAAAGACTTGATGAACTTAATTTTTACAAAAAACAACAAAGAATAGCACTAAAAAATTGTGGGGTAATTGACCCAGAAAATATAGATGAATACATAGCTTTTGATGGATATAAAGCTTTAGAAAAAGTACTTTTCGAAATGACACCAGATGAAGTAATAGAAGAAGTTTCAAATTCTGGACTTAGAGGAAGAGGAGGAGCAGGTTTTCCAACAGGTAAGAAATGGGCATTTACGAGAATGGCAACTGGTACTCAAAAATATGTAGTGTGTAATGCAGATGAAGGAGACCCTGGAGCATTCATGGATAGAAGCATATTAGAAGGAGACCCACATTGTGTAGTAGAAGCTATGATGATAGCTGGATATGCAATAGGTGCTAATAAAGGCTACATTTACGTAAGAGCAGAATATCCAATAGCAGTACATAGATTTCAAACAGCCATAAATCAAGCAAGAGAATATGGAATACTTGGGAAAAACATATTTGGTACAGATTTTGAATTTGATTTAGAAATTAGATTAGGAGCAGGAGCTTTCGTTTGTGGAGAGGAAACAGCACTTTTAGAGTCTGTAGAAGGAAAAAGTGGTAGACCAAGATTAAAACCACCATTTCCAGCAAATTCAGGATTATGGCAAAAACCAACATTAATAAACAATGTGGAAACATATGCTAATATAACAAAAATAATTTTAAATGGTGCGGATTGGTATTCAAGCATAGGTACAGAAAATTCAAAAGGAACTAAAGTATTTGCACTTGGTGGAAATGTTGTAAACGTTGGATTAGTTGAAGTACCAATGGGAACAACCTTAAGAGAAATTGTGTTTGATATAGGTGGAGGAATACCTAATGGACATGAATTTAAAGCTGCACAAACAGGAGGACCTTCAGGAGGATGTATACCAGCAGAGAATTTAGATATACCAATAGATTATGAATCACTTGGTCAAATAGGCTCAATGATGGGTTCTGGTGGACTAATTGTAATGGATGATACTAAATGTATGGTAAACTTAGCAAAATTCTATTTAGGATTTACGGTAGATGAAAGTTGTGGTAAATGTAATCCTTGTAGAATAGGAACAAAAAGGATGTTAGAAATTTTAGACAAAATCACAAAGGGCGAAGGAACTCTAGAAGATATAGAAAAATTGGAGAATTTAGCAGAAATAATAAAAGCAACTTCTGTATGTGGATTAGGTCAAACAGCTCCAAATCCTGTGTTAAGTACATTAAGATATTTCAGAAATGAGTACATAGAGCATGTAGAAAACAAGAACTGTCCAGCAGGAGAGTGTAAAGCTTTAGCTCATATACAAATAATTCCCGAGCTTTGCAGAGGTTGTGGATTATGTAAAAGAAACTGCCCAGTTGAGGCAATTTCTGGAGAAATAAAACAGCCACATAAAATTGATGAGAATAAATGTATTAAATGCGGACTATGTAAGAGCAAATGTCCTTTTAAGGCAATAAAATAAAAAGGAGGAAAAAACATGGCAGAAATGATTAAATTAAATATAGATGGTATAGATGTAGAAGTTGAAAAAGGAAGTTCAGTTTTACAAGCTGCAAGAAAAGCAAACATAGATATTCCAACATTATGCTTCTTAAAAGAAATAAATGAGGCAGGAGATTGTAGAATGTGTTTAGTGGAAATTGAAGGAAGAAGAGGACTAACTCCTTCTTGTAACACTAAAGTAGAAGCGGGAATGGTTGTTAGAACAAATACAGATAAAGTAAATGATGCAAGAAGAATTGTTTTAGATTTAATTTTATCTACACACAACAGAGATTGCTTAACTTGTGTAAGAAACGGAAATTGTGAATTACAAGAATTATGCAAAAAATTTGGAGTAACAAATATAGAATATGAAGGCGAGAAAGTAAAAGAGCATATAGATGAATTATCTCCAGCAATAGTAAGAGATGCAAGTAAATGTGTAATGTGCAAGAGATGTGTAGCTACATGTAAAAACATACAAAGCATATCAGCAATAGATGTTGCAGGAAGAGGATTCGAGTCTAGGATAGCAGCAACAGGTGATAAGAGTTTAAATGAAGTAAATTGTACTCTTTGCGGTCAATGTATAACTGCATGCCCAGTAGGAGCGTTAAAGGAAAAGGATGACACTGCTAAAGTATGGGAAAAAATAAGAGATAAAGATACCTTCACAGTAGTTCAAGTTGCACCAGCTGTAAGGGTTGCATTAGGTGAAGAATTTGGAATGAAAATAGGTACTAATGTTAAAGGGCAAATGATTACAGCATTAAGAAAAATGGGATTTGATAAAGTATTTGATACAAACACAGGTGCAGACCTTACAATAATGGAAGAAGCAAATGAATTTGTAACAAGAGTAACAAATGGAGAAACACTACCTATGATTACATCATGTTGTCCTGGTTGGATAAGATTTATAGAAATGAATTATCCAGAATTATTATCAAATCTATCTTCTTGTAAATCACCACATCAAATGTTTGGAGCAATATTAAAGTCATATTATGCAGAAAAAGAAAATATAGATCCAAAGAAAATGTTTGTTGTATCTGTTATGCCTTGTATTGCTAAAAAGTTCGAAAGAACCAGAGAGGAAATGAAAAATAATGGCTTAGACAATGTAGATGCAGTAATTACAACAAGAGAGCTGGCAAGAATGATAAAACAAGCAAATATAGATTTTGTAAACTTAGAAGAAACAGAATTTGACAATCCAATGGGAGAAGCGACAGGAGCAGCAGCAATATTTGGAACTACAGGTGGAGTTATGGAAGCAGCGCTAAGAACAGCATATGAAACAATTACAGGAGAAGAGTTAAAACAATTAGACTTCAATGAAGTAAGAGGAGAAAAAGGAATAAAGAAAGCTGCTGTTCAAATAGCTGGAAAAGAAGTAAAGGTAGCTGTTGCGCATGGCCTAGAAAACACAAGAAGAGTTTTAGAAGAAATAAAAGAAGGAAAAGCAGATTATCAATTTGTAGAAATAATGGCATGCCCAGGAGGATGTATAATGGGTGGAGGCCAACCAATAGTAAGTTCAAAGAAAAGACTAGACAATGATGTAAGAAAGTTAAGAGCAGAAGCACTATACACAATAGACCAAAAGAGCAAAATAAGAAAATCACACGAGAATCCAACTATAATAAAACTATACAAAGACTATTTAGGAGGTGTGGGAGGACATAAAGCGCATGAATTACTACATACATATTACACCAAAAGAGAAAAGTATGTAATATAGAAAAATAATGTAAGGCATATAGATTTAGTGTAAGACATTAAGTTTATGTGCTTTATTTTTTCTGCTAGTGAGAGACAGTGATAAGAATATTAATTAAAATATATAAAAATTGGACAAAATATTTTTAGGAAAAATATTGCAAAAAGGAAAATATTAGAATATAATAACCATATAAGGATAACGGCATGTGCAAATTTAATAAAAAAAGGAGATGGGTTATATGAAAAGAAAAATTATTGTTATAACGATTTTGGCAATTATATTGCTATCGTTGGCAACTATTAGTGTTATGGCATTTGTTAAGAAGCAAGGAATTATGGATAAGATGACTGTTTATTCAAACAAAGAAACTGTAAAGAACATACAGGAACAAACAGATATGGCTAAAATAGAAGAAACAGCAAAAAATTATTTACAAAGTAATAAGCTAGTGGAAAGTGAAAATGAAGAATATGAAGTTCAATTGATAAATGACAATGTTAGTAATGAACAATATTATAGGATACAAGGTAATGGAGCAAGGATAGAGATACTAAAAGAAAATGGAGAAGTTAAAAGCTATATAAAAGCTTCGCCTAGCAATTATGTACAAGGAACGATATATGATATAGAAACAGTCGAAAATGTAGCTAAAGAGATATTTGAAGAAGGACAATTAGTTAAAAATAAAGCAAATTGTAATTTTATAGAGATTACTGAAAATTTAAATTATTTTCCAACTGCTTGGTTCGAGGACAAAACAAATAATAGAATGCTTTTTGTGACTTTTAATCCAGATAATAAAGAAATAGTTAATATGGGAAGCAAATCAATAATATTATCTGAAAATAATGAAGTAAAAATAGATGAGAATACAGCTAAATCTATAGCTATGAAAAAAATGTCAAAAACATTAGATGATATTATAAGTGTTGAACTAAAAGATGTTGAACCTAATGCGGCTTTTATAGAAATTGAAGATGGAAAATATTATTTTTCTGAAAGTAAAACCAAAAGAAAGGCATATGTTGTTAAATTTAATACAACATCAAAAATAGAAGTATATGTCGATGCGACAACAGGTGAGATTATAGGGGGGAATGGCGTATGGTAAAAAAATTGCAATACTTTTTATAATGTGCTATAATATAACGCGTTACTTATTATGTTAAGGGAGAGTGAACATTATGGAAAATACTAAAAAGATTATTCTTCTTACACTTATGCTAATTAGTGTTATATTTAACACGACTTATGCAGAACAAAAAGAAATTGTACGGTGGGGGCGTACTAATATAACTTCATCAGTAAATGTTCGATCAGGTCCTTCGATAGATAACACAATCATCGGAGAATTATCACCTAAAGATATTGTCAAGGTTTTAAAGATTGATAGTGATGGGTGGTATAAGGTGCTGTATAGAGGACAAGTAAGTTATGTATATTCTGAATATCTTGACACGTGGGAGGAATCCCGATATAAATGTGTTGGGAAATATAAAACCTATTTTAATTTTGATAATAGGAATAGAAATCATAATATTAATCTTGCATCACAACAAATCTCTATTAGGCTATTACCTGGTGAATATTTTAAATGGAGTGAAGTAATTGGTCCTGCCTCTAAAGAGCAAGGCTATTTACTAGGAAATGTAATTGTTGGAAATGAAATGGTAAAGGACTATGGTGGTGGAGTATGTCAAGTGTCGTCAACTCTATACAATGCTGCTTTAGAAGCAGACATGGAAATTATAGAAAGACATACACATGGACTCCCTGTAACATATGTTCCACTTGGAAGGGATGCTACAGTAAGCTATGGTTACTTAGATTTTATTTTCAAAAATAGCAAGCCCTATGAAGTACAAATAAGTGGTTTTACTGGTAATGGTTTTGTAGAAGTGTCAATTTACAATGTGGATGATATTATTAAAAAAGAAATCACTGTCAAAAAGGAAATTACTACTAAAAAGCAAAACACAGTAAGGGTAAATCGACAACCTATTAAAATCGAAAGCTGGTAAAGCAAAAAAATAGATGGATTATTCCATCTATTTTTTTACGATATTTGAAATATTTCGATTTTTTTGTTTATAATTAACAAAAAATATTTTAGGAAAAACTATAACATATTGCAACATTTATGGTAAAATATAAGTGTTATTATATAGAAGGTGAAATATATGAACAAATATGTTATAAGAAGAATTGCCGTATTATTAATACTAATAGCAATAATTATAGCAATTGCTGTTTCAATAATAAACTTAGTAAAAAATATATTCCATAAAGAAACTGAAACACCACAAAATCAAGTTGATAATAATATTAAAATTTCAAGTGAAATTACAACACCAGTAGCTGTTACTCCAAAAGAAATAACAGATTGGAGATTGACGCTTGTAAATAGTGAAAATATATTACCAGAAGATTTTGATGTGGAACTTGAAAATATAGATGACACAAGACAATTTGATGCTCGAGCAATAGACGAATTAAATGAAATGATGAACGACATGAGAGAAGCTGGAATTACAAATGTATGGGTACAATCTTCATATAGAAGTGTAGAAAGACAAAAAGAATTATATGAAGAAAGTGTAAAAAAATATATGAAACAAGGAAAAACTCGTGCTGAAGCAGAAGAACTAACAGAGCAATTAATAAACAAACCTGGTTCAAGTGAGCATAATTTAGGACTAGCAGTTGATTTTAATAAGGTAGAAAATGAATTTAAAAATACCAAAGGATATAAGTGGTTAATGAAAAATGCAGAAAATTATGGATTTATATTAAGATATCCAGAAGAAAAAGAAAGCATAACAGGGATATCATATGAGCCATGGCATTGGAGATATGTTGGAAAAGAGCATGCAAAAAAGATTAACGAGTTAGGCATGTGTCTTGAAGAATATATAGATTATTTAAAAGGACAACCAAGCGAAGAAGTATAAACAAAGAGGTGAAAAGATTATGAAAGAGAAAAAAGCACTAGTACTATGTGGAGGAGGTGCAAGAGGAGGATACCACATAGGAGTGTGGAAAGCACTAAAAGAAATAAATTATAATCCGAAAATAATTACAGGAACATCAGTAGGAGCCTTGAATGGAGCATTATTGACTCTAGGAGAAGACGAAATGGCATATCAAATATGGGAAAATATGACAATGGACACAGTCTTTGAAAAGAAAGAAAAAAAAGATATAAACTCAATAAATTCACCAGCTGAATTTATATTAGAAGTTGGAGAATTAGGTGGAATTGATCCAAAGCCATTAAGAGAATTAGTAACAAAACTAGCAGATGAAAAGAAATTTAGAGAATCTGATATAGAATTTGGACTAGTTGTAACAGCTACAAAACCAATGAGAAGAGTTGAAAAATGCATAGATGAAATGGAAGAAGGCAAAATTGCAGATTATATATTAGCAAGTTCAGCATGTTTTCCAATAATGAAAATGTATGAAATAAATGGAGTAAACTATGTAGATGGTGGATACACTGATAATATTCCATTTGAACTTGCTCTGAAACGAGGGGCAACAGAGCTAGTAATAGTAGATATGCCAGGAATGTTTAAGTTAAAGAAGATAGAAGATATAAATGCAAAAGTGCATTATGTATATCCAAAACATGATTTAGGTAATTTTATAATATTTAATAAAGAAGTGGCAAACAAAGATATAATATTGGGGTATTTAGATACATTAAAAGCATTTGACAAACTAGAAGGTATTTATTATTCATTTAGTGAAAATTCAAATATAGAAGCTTATAAATATAACAAAAAAATAAAATCAACATATCAAAGAATATTCACAAATTTACCAAGTATAGGCAAAATAGAAAAGCTAGCTACAAATAAGCTAGTAAACTATATGAAAAAATATAATGAAGACATTGTATTTGCAAATACTTCAGATGCTTTAATAGCCTTAGAAATAGCTGCTCAAAGCTATGAAATAGACTATACAAAGATTTACGGCTTCCAAGAACTCGCTGACATAGTTTTAGAACGATATCAAGACTCAATAAAAACAGAAGAATACAAAAGAATACTATCACTATCTAAAATAATGCAAACAGTGAATACTTTAGAAGAAGTAAGAAAATTAATAAAACAATATGACAGCAAAAACATTATAGCATATTTAGTACACTTGCTTACAATGCCAGAAATAACACAAATACAAAAAAATCAAATCCTAGTAATAGCAATGGTAATGCCAAACTATATATATTCAGCCATATTTATAGCAGCATATTTAAATAAATAATATAAAAAAGAAGCGAGAATTAAGCAATTCCGCTTCTTTTTCTACTAAACCTTAAACAACTTTTTACTAGCCAAAGTGAATAAAGTAAAAGTAATAACACAGACCACAAAAATCAAGCACATTTCGTTCCATATAGAGCTAAGAGGAACAATCGCAAACAAATCTCTGAAATAAGTCATACAAAACAAAAATAATGCCATCATACATACACTTAAAGTAAGTCTAAACTTAGAAAATGGTAATTTCTTACCTTCACTTTTTCTAGCCTTAGATAAAGTAAATAAAAACAGTATGCCAATAGTTCCAGTAGAAATTACACATAAGCTAGAAAAAATCTCATCTGAAACTAGTCCAAATTTATTGCAAATTGTAATACCAATAATATTAATAATAATAGCAGATGCCGTAGGGATAGCTTTACTAATAACATTTTGTAAAAAATGTCCTTTTATTTTATCCTTATTAGGCTCTAGAGCCAATAAGAACGATGGTATACCTATAGCAACCAAACTAATCAAACTCAATTGAATAGGTATAAAAGGATATGCTTCCGCCAAGAATAAAAACAATACAGCCAAAACACTAGAATATATAGTTTTTATTAAAAACAGAGAAGCTGAACGTTCTATATTATTTATGGTTCTACGGCCTTCAGCAACAACTTTAGGCATAGCAGAAAAATCTGAATCCAATAACACAAGTTGAGAAACATTTTTTGTTGCATCACTACCACTCGCCATAGCAATGCTACAGTCTGAAGATTTTAATGCAAGAACATCATTAACACCATCACCAGTCATTGCAACAGTTCGTCCTTGTTTTTGCAGAGCCAATACTAGACTTTTTTTCTGCAAGGGAGTAACACGACCAAAAATAGTGTATTTACCAGCAGCTTCTTCAATATCCGCTTCTGATTGTAAAGTAGACATATCTATATAGTTATCATAATTTTGAAGACCAACAGTTTTACCAATTTTAGAAACAGTAATAGGGTTGTCCCCAGAAATTATTTTTATATCTACTCCTTGCTCAGCAAAATATTGTAAAGTTTTATTTGCATCCTTTCTAATTTTATCTGAAATCAATACAAATCCAAGTAAAGAGATGTTACTAGGTAAATCCTTACCATTAAAATCACTATCTGACTTAGCAAGAGCAATTACTCTATAATCTTCAGAATATTCATTTATTTTATCAGAATACATATCAAAACAATTACCTAAAACAAATTCAGGAGCACCTATTATATATGAAGCATTATTCTCAAAATAAATACCAGACCATTTGGTTTTTGAAGAAAAAGGAATGATATTTATAGGGGTAAATTCCTTACTAGTAATAGAAAAATGTTCTCGAATTGCGGATATTGTAGAATTATTATCAGTAGAGAATTTGCCTAAATTTGCAAGTATATTTATCATTTCGTCTTTCTCTATATTTATAGGAACAATATCTTTTACTTCCATAGCGCCCTCTGTTAACGTTCCTGTTTTATCTAAACACAAGGTATCAACTCTTGCCAAAGTTTCAATACAATATAGTTCTTGAACAAGAACTTTACTTTTGGCTAATCTAATGACACTAACTGCAAGTACAGTACTTGTTAAGAGAACCAAGCCTTCTGGAATCATACCAATTACAGCGGCAACACTCTTAACAACAGCAAATTTAATGTCATGAGTTAAATTATATTGACTATAAAATAACAATAGGCCAATTGGAACAATAGCAAAAGAAAGAAACTTTATAATTTTATTTAAAGAAAACATTATTTCAGATTTAGCTTTCTTTACATATTTAGCTCCACTAGAAATTTGAGCAGTATAGTTATCATCCCCAATATGTTCTACCTTAGCAATACATTTGCCACTAACAATAAAACTGCCAGATAAAAGGGTATCTCCAGCTTTTTTATATAAAGTATCTGATTCCCCTGTTATAAAAGACTCATCAACTTCAACTTCTCCAGATTGGATAATACTATCAGTAGCAATTTGATTACCAGTAGAAAATTCAAGTATATCGTCTAGAACGATATTATTAATAGAAATTTGTGTTTTATTACCATCTCTAATTGCAGTAGCTCTAGAACTAGCAATTATAGATAATTTATCTATAATTTTTTTTGAATGAATTTCCTGATATGTACTAATTGCAGTATTTATAATAACTACAAGCAAAAACAACATATTTTTATATGAACCAACAGCAAAAATAGCAAACGCTAAAAATAGATTTAAGAAATTAAATAAAGTAAAAAAGTTACCTGCTAATATTTGTTTAATACTTTTAGTCGGTACAGAAGTATCATAATTTACTAAACCAGCATCAATTCTTTCTTGAACTTGTGTATCTGTTAAGCCACAATTAATTTTAGGATTAAATCTTTCAATATTTTCAACTTTCAACAAAATCACCTCTAAATATGTAATATATTGTAGCATATTTATATAGAAA
>CAYXUA010000044.1:0-10761 GCA_964468015.1 uncultured Clostridium sp.
ATATTATAAATTAGAATCTGCTGAAGATAAAAATATTTTACTAAAAAGTATTCTTGCAAAAGTTACATATTTAAAAACAGAAAAAGCTATAAAAAAAGAGTCAGGCCCTACAAATTTTGAATTACATATATATCCTAAAATACCTAAAATTTAATATATTACAGTCAATAGTTAAAGTTGTAATAAGTGTCTTTAACTATTGACAACTTTATGGTACTAATTCTTCTGTACCAATATCATTTAATATAGCTTTTGATTTTTGATCAGGCATGCCAAATCTTTGAGATAAGTATCTTAGTGAAGCTGCAAGCTCGCCGTCAGGCCCTCCATATTGTGATATGATATACTTTGCAAGCATTGGGTTTTTGCATTTTATATTTATAGGATATTGTAATACTTTGTTATAAGTCCACATTAATAATTCCCCCTTTCCCAAGGCCACGCTTCTTATTTTATTGGGAGTAATTATAATATATTGTTAATGAATTTTTGCTTATTGTCACTTTTGAAATTAATAGTAATATAAGACTTCTAAGCTCCTCTTTTGTTGCCATATTTATTTGTTCTATCACATTTACAATCTGCTTTTTATAGTTTTGTAATTTCTTCATTTCTTCTTCCTTTAATTTATTTTCCTTCATATATTTCACTATCATTTCTCTAGCAAAAACATCATCTATTATTTTTTCTCTCCTATCTTCATATATTTGACTTATCGCATATTTATTTTTTTCTACCTCATCTTTTATTTTACTTATCTTTTCGTTCTTTGAATCATCTATTTCAATCTTGTCTATTTCTCTTTTTATCACATTCTCAATTATCTTATCCTTTATTACCTCAATCACTTTAATTTCATCTAAATATATATTTGAACAAGCCTCTGCTCCATTTTTCTTATAGTTTGAACATATTATTTTATAACTTGTTCCATGATTTTTTGTATAAGTAATTCTTGCTCCACATTTTTCGCAAAAGCCTATGCCTGTTAGTATATGCAATACTTGAGAGCTCCTTTTACATTCATTTGCTCTATTTTTGAGCATTTGTTGAACTTTGTCATAATCTTCTTTCTCTATTATTGCTTCATGATTATTATGTATCACGATATATTCACTTTCTTCTAGTTTTACTACTTTTTTTATTTTATAATTTACACTAGCATACTTATGTTGCACTAAATCTCCTATATACGTTCTATCTTTTAAAATATTAGTGATCGTGGCTGTTGACCAACCTAATAATTTTTTATTTGGATTTTTGTAATTTGAGTATTGCATTTTATATCTAGCTGGTGTTATAATTTGCTTTGCATCTAAGTATTTACAAATTTCCTTTTTATTTTTTCCGAGTTAAATATAGCTTAAATATTGTCCTTACATTATCTGCCACCTTTTCATCAATTACAATTTTCTGATTTTCTTTCTTTTTATACCCATAAGGAACAAATGGCTTTATATTTTCACCATTAATAACCTTCGTTATTAGCGCTGATTTTACTTTTTTTGAAATATCTTTTGCATACATATCATTTATTACTGCTTTAAAAGGAGTTATCTCATTGTTAGAATTTGTTTCGTCTATTGTATCAACACCATCATTTACAGCAATATATCTAATCTTCTTTAGTGGAAAATATTTCTCTATGTAATACCCTGTATCTATGTAATCTCTCCCAAGCCTTGATAAATCTTTAGTTATTACAGTATCAATTTTCTTATTTTCAATATCTGAAATCAAATTCTTAAATCCTGGCCTGTCAAAATTTGTTCCTGTATAACCATCATCCACATATATTTTTGATATTTCCCAATTTTGTTTTTGAGCATAATTTCTTAAAAATTTTATCTGATTGTCAATACTCTCTGATACTCCTAATTTATCATCTTCTCTTGATAATCTTACATATATTCCAACCATTTTCCTCTCCTATTTTTAATTATATTTTTACTGAATTTAACCACTCTCGTACTAACTCTTTGAGCTCAGTTCCTTCAGCTGAATCTATATATTTTTCAAGGATTTCCAGCTTTTCCATTTTTTAATCGCCACCTTATAAAATACATATTCCCAATTTAACAATTTTATTATAAAAATAAAAAAATTTTTAAATTTTTCAAAAAAACTTGCAATTTTTGATTGAACATGCTACAATAGTATTATAAAGTGGCGATATTTTACCATTTTTATCTAGATAAAAACGGAAGCAAAATTGTTAATATACAAGGGAAAAATTAGGAAGTGATTATTATGAAAAACATGAATATTGTAGATAATAGCTTAGCTTTAACAATTAGAAAAGAACATAGATTAATGGTTGTAAACCAAGTAGCACACGCTAGTGCTAGATTATCTAAAAAAGTAATATTCGCAGTATTTGCATTAAATATTTTAAATTTAATTGTTTAGTTTTAAATTATTAAATTTGAAATCCGAAAATGTCAATTTCTTAAAAGTTGATACAGTCATAAATGTGGCTATTTTAAAAATTAGTTTATACCATTTTGTTTAATATATAGAAAAAATACGACTTTGCAACGAGTCGTATTTTTGTTTTTATAATTATCGCATCTATATCTTAATAGCAAAACCTCGTACTGAAATCAATTCAGTACGAGGTTTTGTTTATTATTTTGTTATCTTAGTTTGTAATAGTAATTCAAATCTATTGAACTTCCGGCTGGGAACTTAGTTGTGTCTATTATGAATTTGCTATTTGTTATAGAATTTCCTTCTACATATGTTATTTTTCCATCTGAGTTGTTTATTCCATTTTCTCCATTTACTGTAGTATAAGTATAAGTATTTGTTACTTTACCATTCTCTTTTACAGTTAATGTTACTGGTGTTCCTTCTGCTACACTAGATATTCTTAATGTATTTCCAGATTTTATTTCTATTGTTACCTTACCTTTATTACTTCCATTTGTTTCAACTTCTTGGTGTGTTGTAACAGGCATATCTAGTTTTGTTGCTATATCTGCTAATTGTCCTATTACATTATCTGCTGTTGCTAAAAATCTAGTTTGATTGTCTTGTGTTGTAACACCTGTCATTGCTGTAAATGCTTCATTAGCATCAGTTTGTTCTCCTTCTGGAACTAAGTACTCTACTGTAAATAATTTTACTCCTGCAGTATTTCTAATTGCTGAACCAGCTGCTGCTATCTTAGTACTTGTTGTTGCTTCATTAAAGAAACCTATTTTTGTTGTTGAATTATATGCAAATGTACAAGCTTCTCTTGTTCCTCCCAAATACCATGATGGTTTTCCATCTCCAAAGAAGATAACATCTATTTCTTTTCCGTCAGAAATCTTATCTGCTACTACTTCTTGTGTATATTCTATAGCTTTTCTCATATTAGTTAATAAATAACGAGATCTTATTCTTATATTGTCAACTGCTGTACAGAAATCTGTCAAACTATCTTCTTCATTAATCAAAGTTTTTGTTCCAACATAATTACCTATAATAGATTTATATGAATTATAATCGTCATAATACCAAGAATATCCATTATTTGTACCTGTTTGTAATTCTTTAACTGAAGAATAGTTAAATGTAATTAATGTTAGTCTGTTGTCTGGATTATCATTCATTACTGCTTCTGCAAATTCCTTAATTGCCGTTTTTGCATATGCCAATTTACTTTCTGGCAATTCAACGCAATTACTTGTGTTGTGTGGATAAATATAGTCATTGTTTCCATACCCTTTACTTGAGCTATATTCAGAAGTATCATATTCTGAAGATTTTAAATCACCTTTTTTAGCTTGTAACATTGATGAAGATAAATCAAGTACCATTATAATATTCTTTCCACTTTTACTTGTTGATGTTATTGTTACTTCGTCTTTTATTGGATGTTCTGTTGTTTCTGTATTTTCTGGTTCTTTTCCATCATAAGTTACATATGCAGTATTTTCAATCACATCACCTGCATGACCTTTTGCTTTTACTTTGAATGACACGCTTATTTTTCCATCATTACCATTTGCTTGTTTTTCAGGTACTGTTACATTCCAACTTATTGTTGTTCCATCTTCACTTAAAGTTCCATTATTAGATATGCTACCTTCAATTAGTTCTGTATATGCTGGAATTGCATCTGTAATTAATACATCTTCGCTGTCTGTTCCATCGTTTGTTACTGTTATTGTGTATGTTATTGTATCACCATTTTCAACCTCTGTTCCTGATACTGGTACACTTGATTTTGTCTTTTGGTTGATGTGTGATTTTATTACGTTGTTTTCTACTTCGTTTGTTGGTTCTTCATTTACTGTTGCTGTGTTTGGTATTGTTAAACTATATACTCCATCTTCTAATTCATCTACTGTTACTATAAATTTGAATTCTTGAACTTCAGCTCCTGCCTCTAATGTCATTGTCCATTTTACACCATTTTCTCCTACTGCCTCATATGTTGCTCCCTCTGGTGTTACTATTGAATCTGCTACTAATGTTGTTCCGGCTGGTGCTGCATCTTCTACTACTATATCTATTGCCTCTGTTCCTTTTTTGTTGTCTACTGATATTGTGTATGTTATTTCGTCATTTTCATGTACATTTCCTTTTGGACTGTTATCCTTTACTGCATTTAACGCTGGTTTTACTACTGTGTTTTCTACTTCGTTTGTTGGCTCTTCATTTACTGTTGCTGTGTTTGGTATATCTAGTGTGTATACATTTTCCTCTAATTCATTTACTGTTACTGTAAATTTGAATTCTTGAGCTTCAGCTCCTGCTACTAATGTCATTGTCCATTTTACACCATTTTCTCCTACTGGCTCATATGTTGCTCCCTCTGGTGTTACTATTGAATCTGCTACTAATGTTGTTCCGGCTGGTGCTGCATCTTCTACTACTATATCTATTGCCTCTGTTCCTTTTTTGTTGTCTACTGATATTGTGTATGTTATTTCGTCATTTTCATGTACATTTCCTTTTGGACTGTTATCCTTTACTGCATTTAACGCTGGTTTTACTACTGTGTTTTCTACTTCGTTTGTTGGCTCTTCATTTACTGTTGCTGTGTTTGGTATATCTAGTGTGTATACATTTTCCTCTAATTCATTTACTGTTACTGTAAATTTGAATTCTTGAGCTTCAGCTCCTGCTACTAATGTCATTGTCCATTTTACACCATTTTCTCCTACTGGCTCATATGTTGCTCCCTCTGGTGTTACTATTGAATCTGCTACTAATGTTGTTCCGGCTGGTGCTGCATCTTCTACTACTATATCTATTGCCTCTGTTCCTTTTTTGTTGTCTACTGATATTGTGTATGTTATTTCGTCATTTTCATGTACATTTCCTTTTGGACTGTTATCCTTTACTGCATTTAACGCTGGTTTTACTACTGTGTTTTCTACTTCGTTTGTTGGCTCTTCATTTACTGTTGCTGTGTTTGGTATATCTAGTGTGTATACATTTTCCTCTAATTCATTTACTGTTACTGTAAATTTGAATTCTTGAGCTTCAGCTCCTGCTACTAATGTCATTGTCCATTTTACACCATTTTCTCCTACTGGCTCATATGTTGCTCCCTCTGGTGTTACTATTGAATCTGCTACTAATGTTGTTCCGGCTGGTGCTGCATCTTCTACTACTATATCTATTGCCTCTGTTCCTTTTTTGTTGTCTACTGATATTGTGTATGTTATTTCGTCATTTTCATGTACATTTCCTTTTGGACTGTTATCCTTTACTGCATTTAACGCTGGTTTTACTACTGTGTTTTCTACTTCGTTTGTTGGTTCTTCATCTACTATTGCTGTATTTGGTATACTTAGTCCATATACATTTTCCTCCAATTCATTTACTGTTACTGTAAATGTGAAATATTTTGTTTGTTTTGGTTCTAATGTTACTGTCCATTTTATTCCATCTTCTCCGGCTTCTACTAATGTTGCTCCTTCTGGTGTCCTTATTGAATTTGTATTTAACGTTGTTCCAGCTGGTGCTGCATCTTCTACTACTATTGTTTTTGCCTCTGTTCCGTCATTTCCTGCTGTTATAACATATGTTATTGTCTCACCTTCATGTACATTTCCTTTTGGTAGATTTTCTTTTAATCTTGTTATATGTGGTTTTACTACTTCATTTTCTACTTCGTTTGTTTCTTCGCCGTCTACTACTGCCACATTTATTATATCTAATGAATATACTCCTTCTAGTAATTCATTTACTGTTACTTGGAATGTCAATTCTACTTTTTGTCCTTTTTCTAATGAAATATCACTCCATGTTAATGTATTTTCTTCAAATACTGCATCATTATTTGCTGATGCTTCTACATAAGTTGTTCCTTCTGGTATTTCGTCTGTTACAGTTTTTACAATTGCATCTACATCACCTGTATTTTCAATTGTTATTGTATAATCAATTGTATCACCTTCATGTAGTGGTTCTGTTTGTTCTACTGATTTTTCAAAAATAACTACTGGATTTTCTGTTTCGTTTGTTTCGTCTCCATTTACTATCGCAACATTTCTTATAGTACCTCTTGCCTCATCATTTACTGTTACAGCAAATCCTACTACTATCATTTCACCGGCTTGCTATATCTACTTTCCAGCTTATCTTATTCAATTCTTCATTGTAGTTTCCAACTCCATAGCTATACTCATCGTCTTGGTATAAATATGTACTTCCTCCTACTAGAGCTGTTTGTTCTGGAACTATATCTGAAATATTTACTCCTGTTATATCATCATTTCCTATATTTTTTACAGCAATTCCATAAGTTAATATTTCACCAGCAATTACATAGCTGTTTCCATTCTCTGTTGCAACTACTTTTGTTTTACTTAATTCAGGTTTATAAATTCCTAAACCGGCTGTTGAATATGTAGTATTTATACTAATTGGTGTCCATCCAACTAATAAGTCTTCTGTTATTTGTCTCTCTACTTCTTCAATTCTTTCTGTTACATATTCTTGATTTGGAACATCTGCATTTCCAGTTGTTGTTGTAGTTGTTGCTCCTGAATTTGCAGTTGAAGTTGTTGTAGTATTTCCTGATATTGTTCCTTCTTCCCCGTTATTTCCTGCTTCTGGCAATGTTCCAGCTTGCCCTTCTGAAGAACCGTTATTTTCCGTTCCTTCATTGTTTTCGCTTACACTATTGCCATTTGTTTGAGCATTGTCGCCATTTTGAGAAATACTTGGATTATTTCCTTCAAAACCAGCTTGTGCTGTACCATCATCATTTAAGTACATTACTGTACCAACTGTAGCAACAATTGCTAATACTAAAGTTACTGCCACTATCGCAATTGTTTTCTTATTTCGTTTCATTTTTTCCCTCCCCAAATTTAAAGAATTTCTCTTGCTTTAGTAATTAATCTATTTTTATTACCATTTGTGCAAGTTATTAATGTTACCTCTCTAGTATCTGGTTCTACAGATTCTACACAAGATACATCATTAGGTTCTATTACATACATATCAAATATTTCATATTTAACTGTATTTTTGTATAAATCTTCAATTTCTATAATATCGCCAATCTTCAATCTCTTTACTTTTCCAAACATTGTACCATCTTTGTTATTATGTCCTGCTAAGCTTAGGTTGCCTATTTCATTTAATCCTGGTCCCCAAAACTTTGTTATTGACTTTTTCATAGATGTGTTTGTTGTTTCATTTAAAATTGGGTATTCCAAACCTATTGTAGGTATTCGTATTATCCCCAATACGGTATAACCATCAATTTCGATTTCGGTTATAGTTTCTATATTTGAACCATCGTTAGGCATTTCGGTTTCTTCTTTTACTAAATTTGTTGTTTTTATTTGTTCTACGAGGTTTGTCATTTTTTCTTCATTTACTTTATTTCCACCATATTTTATAGCTATTAGTATAATTGTTACTAGTATTATTAGTCCTACTATTATAATAAATATATCTAAAGCTTTCTTTTTCACGATATCGCCTCTTATTTACTTGCATGTTTTCCTGAATCTGATTTTCTTCTTACCACTAATAACACTACAAATAATACCACTGCTACTGCTAGAACAACAAATAAAGCAATACTATCATATGTAATTGGAAGTTTTGATGTTGTTACTATTACTTGTTCTTCCTTTACATATTGTCTATCTTCTTCTTGGTAACAAGTCATAAATTGAGCATCTTCAACTACTCCATTTGCATTTTCTTGTCTAACCCATACTACATATTTGTCACCTGTTTTTGATTCCTTAGGTTGTGGAATTTCCATATTTTCTGCTTTTATCCAAGAATCAGCTTTTACTTCTAACATTAGCTCTGAATATAAATCATAAAATTCTTTGCTGTTATCTAGTTTTGTAACTGTACTTGCTGAATCAGATTTATTTATTTCTTCTGCAAGTCCCATAAGTTTAGCATAATCTTCAGATGTTGTTATATCTGCCATTATATAGTAATATGTTGCATCTTTATCATCTTCTATTACTATTTTTCCTGTTGTTGTTGTATATTTAATTCCGTCTTTTTCTACTTCTACAACATCTTTACTGTCTGTGCTTACAGCTATTCTTTTTGTTGTATTCTTTACAAAATCAACCATTGTTTCTGTAACACTTTCTGTTAAATCTACTTTGATTCCTTTTGCTATGTATCCGTCTGCATTTTTAGCCCAAAGGTATGTATCTGCTTTTCCTTCAAAGTATTTAGAATATAAATCTGCATCAACATAAGCTACTGGTAATCCCTCTTTTGAATCTTTCGCACTTTTTATGTAATCTAATTTAGCATCATCTTCTAAGACTTCGTTTGTGTATACAAATTCAAATTCTTTATCTAATGATGATTTTAAATATATTACATATTCTGTTTCTGTCTTTTGTAATATTGTGTAAGTTTCATTTGCTGCCAATACATTATTACTAATTGCTAATATTGCAACTATCATAAGTATTGTGAAAATAATTTTTGAAACTAAGCTCTTTTTCATTTTTCTCCCCCTTTAATTAGTTTTATGCCTAACTTATGTAAATTTATTTTTTAGCGATAACATTATATCAAATTTTCCTTTAAATGTCAATTTTTTTCTATTATTACGTTAAATTATGTAAACACTTCCTTTTATTACATAATCCCATGGTTCTTCTAGCCATCTCCATTTGTTACATGGATAAAAAATAGTTAATGGTCCATATACCTTTTGGTATTTATCCTTCAAGTCTTTTACCTGTCTTGCGTATTCTCTATGCATGCAAAGCGCTCTTTGGTCATCTGGATGGGTGTCTAGATATAAACCTAATTCAACTATTGCAAAATCTAGTTCCCTAATCCTCATTATCATTTCTTCTCTTACTTCATCTCTGTCATTCATACAAAAATTTCTATTTTCTTCACAGTTCATTATCTATTGCACCCCTTTCCTATTGGATTTGTTTGTTCTAAATATGCTATTTCCTCCATAGATTGACCTGGACAATATGGTCTTACTAATTCTGGAAATATTGTTCCCATTCTTAATCCAACTTCTGGAATAAATGTCTTGTTCATAGTTTGCCAAGGCACATAACTTTGACCTAATACGGGATTACTTGGAAACGGATTATATTCTTCGTCAAATCCACACATGCAGCTATCTGAATATTCTTCACTTTGTGAAGGTACATCTGAACATATTGTTTCTATAGTATCATCACAATTATTGTTTTTATTATTCCAATAACAATTACATTTGCAATTTCTATACATTATAAATTCCCCCTTTATTGGTTATATCATATTATATTTCTCTTTCCGACAAAATGTGCTTTTTTTTGATTTTTTTGTAAAATTTATGCATATTTTTTTGAAAAAAATAAATACTAGGTTTAAATAGATTTTTAAAGGAGGGAAAATTTTGAAAGCAACAGGTGTAGTAAGAAGAATTGATGATTTAGGAAGAATTGTTATTCCTAAGGAAATTAGGAAAACATTAAGAATAAAAGAAGGCGATCCATTAGAAATTTTTACAGACAAAAATGGTGAAGTTATATTAAAAAAATATTCTCCAATAGGAGAATTATCTGAATTCGCAATTGGATATGCAGAAACTCTTGCTAAGACTACTGGTCATATAGCATGCATAACAGATAAAGATACTGTTATAGCTGTTTCTGGCGCTCCTAAGAAAGAATTTTTACAACAAAATTTAAGTCAAGAAATTGAAGAAGTAATGGATAATAAAGAAATATATAAAAGCTCTGACAATAATGAAATATCATTACCAATTACTCAGAATGATAGCAGAGAAAGAAAATTTAATTCTCAAGTTATATATCCTATAGTTTCTCAAGGTGACACTATTGGTAGCATTATTTTACTATCAAAAGACGCTAACACGAAAATGGGAGATGTGGAACTTAAAGTTATTCAATCAGCTGCTGGTTTCCTTGGTAGCCAAATGGATATTTAGTTTTCATGCATAAATTAAGACCTCAGCAATACTGAGGTCTTTGCTCACGTTTAGGTTAAGATTGCCATCAAGACTTTCCTAAGTTCTAAACAAGTCTCTTCATCAATCTGTTTATAGCGTGTCTCTTTTATAATTTCATTATATCTTTTAGCTTGCTCGCCATTAAACCATACTAGTGGTCTAGCGTTAGAAATAATATTATGAAATTCTTCCAGGTCCACGGTCAGTAATTTTTTCCGAAGAGCTACTAGGTAATTTCTCTCGTCGTTCTTTCCAAAATTGTTGGCACACATTTGTGTTGCCCCCTTTCTTAATTGTTCTTTCGATACTACCTATATATATATATATTATACTAC
>CAYXUA010000045.1:0-10484 GCA_964468015.1 uncultured Clostridium sp.
AATCTATCTAAAGTATTATAATAATATAATGAATAAAATCCATCTGTTATCATACTTGCAGGATTTATTTTATTTAAAATAGGAACATTCTTATCTATTACATATTTCATTGTAATTCCCATCATTCCAGATAGGAAACAGCCAAACATTATTACTGCTATTAAAATACCTGTTTTTGCATTTTCATTTGCTTTTACTAAAGTTGCAACTGCTACACCCACTGTTAACCCTGCAAGAGATCCAACGGCAGCAAGTAATATAATTAGTGGTAAATTCGTTCCATAATCTACTTTTAAGGCAAAAATTGTATATATAAATAAAATAGCAACTCCCATTAGTTGAACTATGTAACTCGCAAGTAAACTTCCTAATAGCATTTTCCCTTTATGTATTGGAGATACTGCTGTTCTTTTTCCTACTGCGTTCATATTAGCAAGTTTGTAATTTGTAATAAACATAGAAATCATTCCACCATATAGGCAAGACATTGCTATTAAAGTGTAATATTCTATCATTGTATAACTTAAATTTTTATTTGATATATTATTTAATTTCACTGTATTGTCATCTATCAATTTGGCAACTTCTGTATATATTTTTTCATACTCAATATTTACATTTCGTTGTTTATACTGTTCTTCGATTTCTTTTTTTGCTAAATTTTCTACTATTTCTTTGTTACTACTTATTTCATCTACTACATATCTTAATATTGTTTCATTTATTCCACTTGAACTTACAGTTATATTTACATTTTCATCATTAAATAAAACATATCCTGTAATCTCTGCATTTTCTAGCATTTCTTTTGATTCTTCTAAACTTGTGTAATTTGTATTAAATAATCTATCTTCGTTTTCTTTATCACTTAAAGTTTTAAAAGCCTCTTTAAATATGCTGTTATTTTTAAAATCTTCATTATCAACTATTGCAATATTTATAATATCTAGTTTTTCGCTATTTTCTATATTTGAAAAAGCTAAATTAAAAAATGTTCCGAAGTATTATTGGAAAGGCAAAAGTCCAAAATAATAACATTCTACTTTTTAATAAAGTTTTTAAAGAATATTTAAAATTATGCCAAAACATTAATCTCTCAATTCCTTTCCTGTTAATTCTAAGAATACATCATTTAATGTTGTCTTTCAGAGAAAATTTTATTATATGTTACTTTGTTATCTTTTAAATAATCTATTAATTCTCCTAGATTATTTTTGCCTTTTTTATAAGTAACAACTAATGTATTCATATTTAAACTTAAATTATCTACATTTCCAAATTTCTTAATTTCTTCAATTTTGTTATTTTCAATATTATTTATTTCAACTGTTATTTTTTCTTCGATATTTGCTTTTTTCTTTAACTCATCAGACGTTCCTTGTGCCAAAATTTGACCTTTATCTAATATGATAATTCTATCACATAAAATTTCTGCTTCTTCCATATAATGTGTTGTATAAATAATAGTTGCACCATTATCTCTTAACTTTTTTATCCCATCTAAAATATTATTTCTACTTTGTGGGTCAACTGCAACTGTTGGCTCATCTGTTGATACTCTTACATAAATTCCACATCTCATAAAATTAAACCTCCTCTATATGTTTGCTCAAAAAAGTGTTTTTAAAAGATGTTTTACCTTGCCATTTCTAGTTATAAAAGTACATTCTTTAATAATTTCTAGTATTTCAGTATTTGGCTTAATTTCTTGTACTACTTCGAATTCAAACATAAAAATGCCCTCCTTTCTTAAAAGAGAACATTTTAGTTTTATATATAAAAAAACAACCTACAAACTTTATAGTTCGCAAGTTGTTATAATATGGTGCCCAAGGTGGGACTCGAACCCACATGGTTTCCCGCACGATTTTGAGTCGTGTGCGTCTGCCTATTCCGCCACTCGGGCTTGTGGTTAAATATAAAGGAATGATGTTTTTATCATTCCTTTACTATATTAACACATTTTTTCAATATTGTCTATATTTTTTAGTAATTATTCTGTTTTATCATCATCTGGCAATATTTCATTGCTTATTTCTGTTGATGATTTTGATTTTTTTGATGTTTTGTCTTTCTTAGAATTTTTAGCTATCATTACAATTATAACTATTATTGCAACTATTACTATTGTTATTATTGCTGCTATTACAGCTAATTGAATTATTAATTCTTGGCTCAGGAAACTTCCTTCTACTGCTACTTTGTTTACTTTTATTTCATATACTTTGGTATTGTCTCCTACTTTAACAATTACTGTTATTACATTCTCTCCTTCAACAAGATTCTTATTTCCCATAACTTCAATTTGTGCTTCACCATCTGTGGCTTCTGCATTTATTTCTACATCTACTACACTTAGTGGCACTGTTAATAGATATTCTTGTTGATTTTCGTCAAATGTTGGCGTTAATTCTACTTCTACATCTTCGCCTTTTTCATTTTTTCCTATCGCTTCTAATTTTGATAACCCTATTGTTATTTGTGTAACTTCTGTTGTTTCGTCTGTTTGCTCAGTTGTTTCTACTTCTTCTGGTTCTTGCTCCTCTGGTTGCTGTTCTGCTTGTTCTTCTAGTGATTTTCTTGATATATTAATTACATATGTTTTTGTTGTTCCGTCTTCTGCTGTACATACAACCTTAGCTTGGTTACTTCCTACATCTAGTTGCATTTTCCCTGTTCCTGATACTGTAGCTTTTGAATCTTGAGCAGTGGCATATACTTCAACTTCTGATACACTATTTGGTACTGTTACACTGTATTTTGTTGTATTCGCCTTAAATCCAGAAAAATCATTTGGTCTTATTCCTAAATTACTTAGTTTATTGTTGCTTGATTTTGTTACTGTTGTTGAACCTGAATTATTACTAGATGAATTACTATTGCTTGAACTATTGTTATCACCTGTGCTGCTGTTGTTAGATGAACTATTATTTCCACTTGAGCTTTGGTTGTTATTATCATCTGCCGCTTTTACAGTTATTTTTGATGTTGCAGAAACAGTCTTTTTGGCAATTCCAATATCTGAACTTGCATCCTCATATGTTACTTCACCTTTTACAGTTATAGTATATGTTCCTTCTGCATTCGCTGTAAATGTTGGTGTTAACACTGTTTTGGTTGTTTCTGTTCCTGAACTATCTGCATCTGCTAAATTTCCAGATAGCGTTCCACCACTAGTTGTTATTTCTAAATCCCATCCTGCCGCTTCTACAACTCCCGCACTTATATTTACTTTTTCTCCTGGCGCTATTGTTTTTTCTGTTGGAGAAATCGTTACACTTGCTGCATTAACAGCATTGTAAACTGTCATCGACAGTATAAATATAAATAAAGTTTTTAATATTTTTTTCATAATTCTATCTCCTCATTTCCCTACATTGTAATATATCTTATATTTAACATATGTCTTTTTAGTAAAGTTAAATCTATTATATCTATTCCATCTACATTATCTAAGTTTCCTGCCTGTAGGTATTCATCATCTATAATTCTTATTTTCAATATATGCCTTTTCATAAGTGTCAAATCTATTACATCTAGAACGCCATCTCCGCTAACATCTCCAAGTTTAACTACTTTATAATCTACTCCATCTATTGTAACTATATTTCCTGTTGCAATTAATTTTGTTGTATCTGTTATTTCTTCTCCATTTTTATTCTTTATTGTTGCTTTTGAACTTTGTGTTAATAGGTCGTCCACTTTTGCATTCGGCTCGCATTTTACTATTTTATTACTTGAGTCTATTGTAACTTTTACCATTGTATCTTCTATTTTGGTTACTACTAGTTCTAAATATTTTGAAGCTACATATCCTACTGTACCTGTCATTGTTTTTACTTTATCCCATTGTAAACCATCAACTGTTGCTACATTTGCTTCTAATCTTATTAGTAATGTTCCTGTTACTAGTGAACCTAAATTTTCTTTATTTGTTCCTGGTTCTTTTCTTAATTGTAAAGAACCATTTGCTGTAACTTTTACTATATCTCCTTCTGTACTTCCTGATGTAGATGTCAAGTATTCAGCCGCTATATATCCTTGTGTACCATCTGATAGCCTAACTCTGTTCCATGTATAACCATCTAAATAATATCTTGCTTCATCTATTATTGTTATTTTTTCACCAGCAGGCAATGTATTAATTACAGTTGTTCCTGTTAAACCAGGTCCATTTCTTACATTTGCTCCTGTTGATGTATATGCTTCTGTTTCACAAGTTATTACATCATCTGATTTATTCACAAATTTATCTGCTATGTAACCTATTCTTCCATCAGATAAGACTACTTTATCCCATACATATCCTTCTATCTGTGATGTTCCTTTTTCTATTCTTAATAATACATCACCTGTATTTACCTTTGCTATTGCTGTCGAAGTTGTTGTCCTATTTTCTCTTATATTTATATTTGTATCATTTACTGTTACATTCTCTGTTACAATTTTAAATTCTTGTTCACTTGGTAATGGTGATATTGTTTGTGGCATATTTTCATATACTGGTATTATGAAGTTTATACCACTATCTAATATATTTAATTCATTATATGATTTATATATTTTCTTACCTTCTGTTTGAGGTGCTTGTATATTTGCTTGATATTGGTGTGTATACACGCATCCATCTTGTGAATCTACATTAAATTTTTGTAAGTATAAGGTATCTTGTCCTATTGCTATGTATTTTTCTGCAATGTATCCAGCTCCTCCTGCAATCGAAGCTTCTGGAGTTGTCCAATTATTCTTCTTTGCATATTCTAGACCCCTTTGTATTGCTCCATCACCTGTTGTTGCTCCTATATTAAAGAAATTGTATATTCCTTCATATCCTGCTACTGTTCCTGTTACAGAATTACTTGGAACTCCCCCTGATTTTACAACCTCTTGTCTTATTCTAGAAGCTATATGATATGGGCTTATTCCCTTGCTGCTTCCTACATCTAACATAATTTGTGCAAATGTACTTGCAGAATAATTTTCATTTCCATAATATGCTCTAGGTGAAGTATTTGCCATAAAAGTTCCTGCCAGTATTTTTTCTATTCCTTCCACTGTATATATTCCATCTGTATATGATAATCTCTCAAATTGGAATATTTGATCTTCTGTCAAGAAATTTCTTGGATCCATGTAATAACTAAGTGCTTTATATGAAGCACAGTACCAGTTCGTTCCTTCCCATGACTTACTGGTTCCGTCTTCATTTACACATGTATTTGCTTGGCATACCCACTCTCCTGTTTTGCCTTGCACTAAATTTGCATCGTGTCCTATTACTTCTTTTTCATTATACAACACTGTATTCCATTCTAAGCCTGTGTATAGCAATGTAAAAGTCCAATTAGGATGCTCTTCCTTTAATCTCTTCAATAGTTCTTTGTATCCTGGATATCTCGAATCATCTATTTCATCTATATTAGTTGGTTCTCTATATTGACTTCCATATGAAATTGTATTTATTCCCGGAAGTAGTACAGTTGATAACATTATAATTATTAGTACTACTGCTATGTTTCTTAATCTTTTCCTATGTAAAATAGCATATTTAGTACTCATTTGTTACCTCCTTTATTTTATATCGAATTTTGTATTTTTTTGTACGAAATAAGTATATCATTCTTATGTTTGTGAAGTCAATAGAATATCTCTCCTTTTGCAAAATGTAAAACATTTGTAATATTTAAGACACAAAATGGGCACAAAAAAAGTGATGTCAAAACGACATCACTTTTAGTTATTATTTTATTTGTTTCATAACTTCTTCTGCGAAGTTTTCTTCTCTTTTTTCTAGTCCTTCTCCTTTTTCTATTCTTGCAAATCTTACTACTTCTCCATTTTCCTGAGCTAGTAGTTCTTTTACTTTTATGTCTGGATTTTTTACAAAGGCTTGGTCTACTAGGCATATTTCTCCGTAGAATTTCCCAATTCTTCCTTTTACCATTTTTTCAGCTATTTCTGCTGGTTTTCCTTCATTCATAGCTTGTGCTTTTAGGATTTCCATTTCTTTTTCCAAAACATCTGCTGGAACTTCTTGTTCATTTAAGTATTCTGGTCTTGCTGCTGCTATTTGCATACAGATATCTTTTGCAAGAGTTTCTGTTCCTTTTGGCATGTCTACCATTACACCTATTTTTCCATCTCCATGGATGTATGTTCCAACTAAACCTGTGCTTTCATATCTTACAAATCTTCTTATAGACATGTTTTCACCTATTGTAGCAATTTTGTCTGTTAATACTTCGTTTACTGTTTTTCCAGTTACTACTATTGATTCTTGAGCTAATAAAGCATCAACATCAACTGGATTTTTTTCTAATATTTGTTTTGCTACATCTGCAACGAAACCCCTGAAATCTTGGTTTTTAGCAACAAAGTCTGTTTCAGCGTTAACTTCAACTACTGCACCTACTTTTTTATCATCAGATACTATTGCATATACTAATCCTTCTGCTGCAATTCTGTCTGATTTTTTAGCTGCTTTTGCAATTCCTCTTTCTCTTAAAAGCTCAATTGCTTTGTCCATATCTCCATTTGTTTCTGTTAAAACTTTTTTGCAGTCCATCATTCCTGCACCTGTTTTTTCTCTTAAAGATTTTACTTGTTCTGCTGTAATCATAAGTAAATCCCCCTCTATTATTTAATTATTCTTCTTCGCTTGCTACAACTTCTTCCATGCTTGTAGCTTCTTCAGCTGCTTCTTCAGCAACTGTTTCCATAGTTGTATCTTCTACAACTTCTCCTTGTCTTCCTTCTATAACTGCATTTGCCATAACATCTGCTATTAATTTTACTGCTCTTATTGCATCATCATTTCCTGGTATTGGATAGTCAACATCTTCCGGGTTGCAGTTTGTGTCTATTAATCCTACTACTGGAATGTGTAATTTTCTTGCTTCTAATATTGCTATTCTTTCTTTTTTAGGGTCAACTATGAAAAGTGCTCCTGGTAATTTTGTCATTTCTTTAATTCCGCCTAAGTTCTTTTCTAGTTTTTCCATTTCTTTCTTTAATTGAATTACTTCTTTTTTAGGTAACATCTCAAATGTTCCGTCATTTTCCATTTCTTCTAATTTCTTAAGTCTTTCAACTCTTGCTCTAATTGTTTCAAAGTTTGTAAGCATTCCACCTAACCATCTTTGGTCAACATAGAACATATTGCATTTTAATGCTGCTTCTTTCATACATTCTTGTGCTTGTTTCTTTGTTCCTACAAATAGAATGTCCTTTCCTTCCTCAGCTTGTTCTTTAATGAATGCATAAGCCTCGTCTAATTTTTTTGATGTTTTTTGTAAATCGATGATGTGGATACCATTTCTAGCTTGGAATATATATTCAGCCATTTTTGGGTCCCATCTTCTTGTTTGATGTCCAAAATGAACACCTGCTTCTAAAAGTTGTTTCATAGCTACTACTGCCATTTTAAAATTCCTCCCTTTTTTGTTATTCTTCCATAGGCTTTTATATTCATTTAGAGCTCACCTACATTATAGGCACAAACTCAAACTAAACCCATGTGTATATTTTTTAACTGTTATAGTAGTATATCAGATTTTTTTGCAGTTGACAAGCAAATTTGTTAAATTTATGCAAAAAATGAGTAATTTTATTTAATTACTCATTTTTTAAGCTTTTAATTCTCTTCTTCTGGATAATTTATTATATCCAATGCACTTAATATTTCTTCTTTATTTTCCTCCTCAATTTCCTGCTTTAGTCTTGTTTCTATTAATTGCTCTTCACTTATTATTTGAGCTAGCTGCTGTTTTTCATCGTCTTCGTATTTAGCAAGTATTGCTCCTAAATCTTTTGAAAGTTCTTTTAGCATTACTATTTTTATACTTATATCTTTTCCTTCTGTATAGTTATCTACAACTTGTTTTAGTTTAGCTATATTTTCCATTTCTGGTTCTATTTCTTTTTTGTATTTGTTTACTCTCTTCATCAACATTTCACGTATTGTTACTATATCTTCATTGTTTGCACATGATATTCTTTGGAACATTTGGTATACATCATAGTATTTGAATATTGGTATATCCATACATTCTTGTTCAAATCTTGCGAAAAATGTTTCCATTTTCATTGGTATGCATTTAAATATATCTTCCGCTTTTTCTTTGTACATTTTATCTTTTAATGTTTCATTTATCATTTTAAAATGTTTTAGTATATCTTCAATATCTTGAGTTGTATGTGTTAAACCTATTTGTGCTAATTGTTCATCTACATTGTCACAATATTTTGAAACCAGCGCTGATACATTCATTCCATTTATAAATGTTGTTCTTACTGTTCTCATGTCATATTTTATTAAGTCTTTTTCTACAAAATAGCTAAAGTATACAAATAATTTTACTATATCTATTACTTCTACTTCTCCATTTTTTACAGATTCCATTATTTCATCTATTACACCTTCAAATTGGTCATCTGGTATTTTCCAGTACTCTTCTGTAAGTAATCTCTTATATCCTGGTAGCTTATCTGTATCAATCGTATTTCTTATTACTTCCATATCATTTTTAAAAGTTTTCATATCAAATATTCTTGTACGCACATATATTTCTATGAATTTAAAGAATCTATATTCTGATTTGAAGTTGTAATAATAATTATTATCAAATTCTTTTATATAGAATTGTCTATTATCCATTAATACTCTTGATGATACTAATATTGCTTTGTATTCTTCGTTGTTGTCTATATTTATGAATTTGTTTTTAGTTATTTTTCCTGCTTTTATTTCGAAAGATACCGCTATTGTAAATATTAGCATTGTTTTTAGTACCTTTTGATTTGTATTTGGATAGTATTTGTTTACCATCTCAAATATTTTTCTAAAATCATTCAAAGCATGCTTTAAAATTCTAAGATTTCTTGTACCACTCTTGTTGAATGTAGAAATTATTAACTGAGCATTTTCTCTTAAAAACCTTATTAAATCTGGATTTACTTCATATCTCATTAATAAACCATTTATTATATACGTAAATTCTGGTGCATATTCAAAGGTTTCTCCTATTAACTTTTCTTTAATTCTTTCATAGTCATTAGCTTTATCAAATACATATTCTATTTTATCTCTTATTTTTTCTACCATTGGTTTGTCTGTTTTAGCCAAATCACCTTCTTTGTCTAGTAGATATGTTGCTATAAAAGTTTTCATTTCTAGATTGCTGCTTTTTAATTTGGTTGATAACTCTTTTTCATTACATATTATTATGGTTTTTATATGGTCATGCTCTACAAAATTGTTTATATAACCTAATATATCTATAACATCTACATTTGCTCTCTCTAAGTCATCGAAACACAATACCTTATCGTCTGTTGAGAAGAACTTTCCATAATCAATTCTATCTCCATTTTGTGTTACTCCAAAGAAATTTGCCATGTCTAGTCCTGTTTTTGCATATTCTGGTATTGTTGTTTGGTTATTCATATTCATGTATCTTTTTAGGTTTTTGTCCATTAATTGTGTTGTTTCTATGAATATTTTCTTACTAATATCTTCAAGGTTTGATATTCCATATAAAGACATATATATTGTTGTATATTGTTTTCCGTTTAATTGTAACGATTCTATTTTGTTTCTTATTTTATTATTCCAAAAATAAGTTTTTCCGCTTCCCCATTCGCCATTTATCATTATAGCATAATCTGTATAATCTGCTCTTACATAATCTAATATACTTTCTACTAAATCTTCCATTTTTCCTCCTTAATCTTTTGCTATTGTTAATACTGCAATTTCACTTGCTCCTGCCTGTTTTAGCATTTTGCTACATTCATTTACGGTATTTCCTGTTGTGTATATGTCATCCATTATTAGAATAGCTTTATTCTTTATTTTTTGCCCATTTCGTATTCTGTATACATTTTTTATGTTTTGTTCTCTTTCATTTTTGGTTAGTTCACTTTGTGGTTTGTTATTGACTTCTTTTATAAGTACATTTATTGTCACTGATATTCCGAGTTTTTTCGCCATTTTAATAGCTATGAGTTCTGTTTGATTATATCCTCTTTCCTTATATCTTTTTCTATGTATCGGAACTGGGATTATTATATCATAATTTTTTATAAATCTACAGATTTTTTCATTTTTTATTATAATATCTGCAAATGTTTCATTCAAATATGCTTGTTCATTAAATTTGTAGTTTATTAATTTTTCTCTTATTATTCCATTGTACTTGAATATATATGCCTGTTTCGAAAAGCTTTTATTATATACATTTATAATATTTGCTTCACTTAATAATTCTATTTTTCGCCTGCAATTTATGCATAGAGGGCTTTGCGTTATCTTGCCACATATTCCACATACCATTGGAAACAAAAGATTTTTAATATTTTCTAACATTTTTTCTCCGTTTCTGCCCCTTATTTATATTATTACATTTTTCCAAATAATTCAATTGTTTTTACAATCGAGTAGAGTAGAAAATTTTATTAAATAAAATTTTCATCCCCTCTCACAC
>CAYXUA010000046.1:0-10462 GCA_964468015.1 uncultured Clostridium sp.
GATACTATAGTATACATAAAATGTAAATGATTTTACTTCTTAAAATTCATTATAATTATTCCTACTATAATAATTACTGCTCCAATAACAGATTGCATACTCATATTTTCTTTAAATACCACTGCAGAAGCCACTAATGTTAATATTTGTACAATTCCTGTTACTATTGGATATATATAACTTAAATCAAACATTACAACAATTCTTGTAAATAGCAAAAAGCTACACAAATAACATATAAATCCAATTCCACTCACCACACTCATTCCCAAAGTAATTGTTCCATCCTTTACTGCCAATGAACCTGGGTTTCCTCCTAATTTCATAAACACTAGCCCTGCTACTGTTAATACTAAATACACTACTATTAATACATATTGCATAATTTTCCTCCCATTAATCACACTTTTCTCCATTTCATTACCACCTTTGGTTTGCCTTTATTTTTCCTTATTATATTCTATTGTATTATTTTAGTCAAGAAGAGCATTTCTTCTATTTTATTGCATGTGACAGCAATAATCTCATTTTTATTGTATTCCTTTTTGAATTCTTTTTTTAGTGATGTTGCTATTTCTTGCAATTCTTCTGGAAATTTTTGCTGATTTATATTTAGTCCTATTCCTATGTATAATTCTTCTACTCTCTCTCCTCTTGTTATTGTTTCTGTAAGTATTCCTGCTATTTTTTTATTGTTTACCATTATATCATTTGGCTCTTTTATTTCCAATTCATGTCCATATTCTTCATTTATTGCATTACATATTGCTTCTGCTATTTTTATAGAAAGTTCTCCTATTTTACTTACATCACATTTTGGATATAGTATTATTGTAAATGTTGCATTTTCTTTGTTTCCTTGCCATGTTCTACCATGTGTTCCTCTTCCAGCGGTCTGCTCTTCTGCTATAACAATAGTTCCATTTTTTATTTTTTCACTTGACATTTCCTTCGCTTTTTCTTGAGTTGATGGTAGTTTTTCGTAATAATAAATATTTCTCCCTATATATTTTGTTGTTAATTTTGAAAGTTCCATTTTCCCCTCATTCTTCTACTATACTTACATTTTCTTTTCCTATAAGCTCTTCAAATTCTTTTTGTATTTCTTCTGTTAAGAATATTCCTCCTGCTAAGTCTTTGTTTTGTCCATTTTCTATTTGTAATAATATATTATTATATTCTTCACTAAAAAATTTTATTGCTCCTCTTAATTTTGATTTTTGCTCTTCATTTAGACTTGTTATATTGAAGTTTAATTTCTTATTTTTATGTTCTTTTAATTCTGATATTGTTCTTGCTACTATTTTTGCTTCTTCGTCTTCTCTTATACTTAGTCTTCCCTCAACTAGTACTATGCTGTCTTCGCATAGTATGTTAGAACATTGTGAGTAGCAGCTGTCAAACACTATTATTTCGCAGGTTCCATATAAGTCTTCTACTGTTACAAAAGCCATTCTAGTGTTATTTTTTGTGAATTTCTTTTTTACTGATGATATTATTCCTGCAAATTTTACATTATTTCCATCTTTTGATAAATTGTTTACTTCTTGCATTTTTAGTATTTGCATAGTGTTTATGTTTGATGCTTTTTCTATTTCTTTTCTTAATTTATCTAATGGATGCCCTGATATGTATATGCCTAACATCTCTTTTTCGTATTTTAACATTTCTTTTTCAGAATATTCTGGCATTATGTTGAATTTATATTTTATTTCATCCAGTTTTTCATCATTTGAACCTAGGTCGAACATGGTTACTTGTCCTTCCATGCTTTTTCTATTTCCGTCGTTTATGATTTCTATTATTCCCTCATATGATGCAACTAGTGTACTTCTTGTTTGTTCAAAGTCGTCAAAGGCCCCTGCTTTTATTAGGCATTCTATACATTTTTTATTTACTGATTCACTTTGTATTCTTTCGCAAAAATCTGTAAAGCTTTTATAAGATCCATTTTTTTCTCTTTCTGCTACTATGGCATCTACTGCTGCTATTCCTACATTTTTTACGCTTCCCATTCCAAAACGAATTTTTTTGTTGTCAACTGTAAATTTCGTGTTGCTTTTGTTTATGTTTGGTTTTAGTATTTCTATTCCCAATCTTCTACATTCATCTATGTATTCTGGTACCTTATCTAGATTTCCTAGGAAGCTATTTAGTGTTGCTGCCATGAATTCTTCTGGATAATATCTTTTTAGATATGCTGTTTGGTATGATACTACTGCATATGCGGCTGCATGTGACTTGTTGAATGCATATTTTGCAAATTCGGCCATTTCATCAAATATCTTGTTAGCTGACTTTTCATCTATTCCGTTTCTTACACAGCCCGGTATTATTACATTTCCATTCTCATCTACTTGTCCATGTATAAAGTATTCTCTTTCCTTTGCCATTACATCTAGTTTTTTCTTACCCATTGCTCTTCTTACTAAGTCAGCTCTTCCCAGTGAATAACCTGCCAATTCTCGTACAATCTGCATAACTTGTTCTTGGTATACCATACAACCATAAGTTACATTTAGTATTGGTTCTAGTGCTGGATGTGTATATTCTATGTGGTCTGGATGTAGTTTATTTTTTATGTATCTTGGTATCTGGTCCATTGGCCCTGGACGGTATAGTGATACTCCTGCTATTATGTCTTCTAGTCCATCTGGCTTTAGTTCCTTCATGAAGTTAGTCATTCCTGCGCTTTCAAATTGGAATATTCCTGATGATTTGCCCTCTCCCCATAGTTTGTATACTTCTGGATCGTTCATATCTTTGTCTATTTCTACATCTATTCCTCTGCATTCCTTTACAAGCCTTTTTGCATCTGATATTACTGTTAGTGTTCTTAAGCCTAGGAAATCCATTTTTAGTAGTCCTAATTCTTCTAGTGTTGTCATTATATATTGTGTAGATATTGCATTATCCCTTACATATAGTGGTACATAGGTATCTACTGGTTCTTTTGTTATAACTACTCCGGCAGGCATGTGTTGAAGCCTGTCTTGGTAAACCTTCTAGTGCCATTGCTATGTCTATTAATTTTCTTACTTCTTCATCATTTTCGTATTTCTCTCTAAGCTCAACATTTTGCTCCATCGCTTTTTTTATTGTTATGTGTAGCTCAAATGGTATCATTTTTGCAAGTTGATCTACTTCGGCATATGGTACATCTAGCGCTCTTCCTACATCTCTTATTACCATTCTTGCTGACATTGTTCCAAATGTTATTATTTGTGCCACATGGTCTGCTCCATATTTTCTTGCAACATAATCTATTACTTCTTGCCTTCTTTCATAGCAAAAGTCTATATCAAAGTCTGGCATACTTATTCTTTCTGGATTTAAAAATCTTTCAAATAGTAGATTATATTTTATTGGGTCTATATCTGTTATTTCTATTGCATATGCTGCTATTGAGCCAGCTCCCGAACCACGTCCTGGTCCTACTGATATTCCTTGTGATTTTGCATAGTTTATAAAGTCCCAAACTATTAAATAATAGTCTACATATCCCATTTTTTCTATTACGCCCATTTCATATTCTAGCCTGTCCATAACTTCTTTGCTTGGATTTTCTCCATATCTCTTTTTTATTCCGTCATAGCATAATTTTCTAAAATACTCTGCATGAGTTTTGTATTCTGGTGGCACATCGTAATTTGGTAGTTTTGTTACTCCAAATTCAAATTCCACATTACATTTTTCGGCTATTTTTACTGTATTTTCTATCGCTTCTGGTATGTTTTTGAAATATTCACTCATCTCTTCCGGGCTTTTTATGTACAATTCATCTGTTTCAAATCTCATTCTGTCTACATCTGTCATGCGTTTTCCTGTTTGTATGCATAGCAATACCTCATGATTGTATGCGTCCTCTTTTTCCAAGTAATGTGCATCATTGGTTGCTACTAATGGGATATCTAGTTCTTTGCTTAAGGCAATTAATTTTTGGTTTACCATTACTTGTTCTCTAAGCCCATTATTTTGTATTTCTAAATAGTAGTCCTCTTTAAAAACTTTTTTGTACCAAAGTGCTACTTCTTTTGCTTCGTCCATATCTCCTTTTAGTATTTTTTTATTTACTGCTCCTGCTAAGCATGCACTTAAGCATATTAGGCCTTCACTATATTTTTCAAGTATTTCTTCATCTATTCTTGGTTTATAGTAAAATCCATCTATAAAACCTAATGATACTAATTTTATTAGGTTTTGATAACCTTTTTTATCTTTAGCTAATAATATTAAATGTGCATAGTGATTATCTATTCCCGGTTCTTTATCAAATCTGCTTCTTGGTGCTACATATACTTCACAACCTATTATTGGTTTTACTCCATTTTTTTTGCATTCTTTATAAAAATCTATTACTCCATACATTGCTCCATGGTCAGTAAGAGCTATTGCATCCATCCCTAACTCTTTTGCCCTTACTGGTAAATCTTTTATTCTATTTGCTCCATCTAATAAACTATATTCACTATGAACGTGTAAATGCACAAATTTAGACATACACTTTCCTCCTAGCTATAAAACCTTTATAATTTCTCCTACATCTTTTCCAGCTACTTTTGGTATTTGTAGTATTTCGAATTTTGAGGTTTTATCTCCAAATTTTATTTCTACTATATCTCCTACTTTTACCTCATAACTTGGTTTTACTACTTTCCCATTTACGCTTATTCTTCCAGAGTCTGCCGCTTCGTTTGCTACAGTTCTTCTTTTTATTACTCTACTTACTTTCAAAAATTTATCTAATCTCATTTGAACTCCTTACTTTTCAATTAAATGTTTTGCATGTTGTAGTGATACTTCTGTTATTTCTCCTGTTGCAATCCTTGCTATTTCTTTTATTTTTTCTTCTTTGTTTAGCTTCTTTATTTTTGTTTTGGTTTGATTATCCTCTATTTCTTTGCTAATATAGAAATTATTGTCTCCCTTTGCTGCTATTGAAGCTTGATGGGTTATGCACAAAACCTGATGTGTTGAAGATATTGCTTTTAGCTTTTCTGCTACTTTATTTGCTGCAACTCCACTTATTCCTGTGTCTATTTCATCAAAAACTAGTACTGGTACTTGATCAACATCTGCTAGTACCTTCTTTATTCCTAGCATTATTCTAGACATTTCTCCACCTGATGCTATTTTTATTAGTGGCTTGAACACATCTCCCACATTTGTTGATATTAGAAATTCAATTTTGTCTAATCCATTTGGATTAAATTCGTTTTCATTATATTCAATATTAGCTTTGAATTTTGCATTTTTCATTTCCAAATCTGCTAATTCTTCTGTTATTTTTTTGTTTAATTCAATTGAAGTCTTTTCCCTTATGCCATGCATTTGCTTTGCTATTTCTTTCATTTGTTTTTCTATATGTTCTATTTCTTTTTTTAACTTATTTCTATATTCTTCTAAATGCTCTATTTCATATAAATCTTTTTTTATCTTTTCATTATATGCTAATATTTCCTCTATGCTATTTCCATATTTTCTTTTTAATGAAAATATTAAATCAAGCCTTTCTTCTATTTGTATTCTTTCCTGTTCATCAAATCCTAACTCTGTATTTAGACCTGATATATCTCTTCCACATTCTTCTAAATCATAATATGTAGTTTGTAAATTTTCTGCTATTTTTTGATACTCTGAATTTAGGTTAGCTATTTTTTCTATTGCTCTTACTGCTGTGTTCACTGCTTCTATTGCAACTTCATTTATATTATAGTCTGCATTTTTCAAATTTTCTATTATTTGCTCTGCATTTAATATAATTTGTCTCTTCTTATTAAGTTCTTCTTCTTCATTCTTTTTTAATTTAACCGCTTCTATTTCATTTACTTGATATTTTAATAAATCTACTATTCTTTCTTTTTCCTTTTCATCCCCATAATTATTTTTTAATTCTTGACTTAGTTCATTTCTTTTTTCATATAAAGCTTTATATTTATTTTTTAAGTCTATTAACTTTGCTCCTGCAAATTTATCTAAATATTCTATATGTGATTCTTTTTCTAAAATCTCTTGATTATCATGTTGCCCATGTATGTCTATAATATCTTTCATAAAATTTCTAAGTTCAGCAACTGTAGCCATTCTTCCATTAAGCTTACATATATTTTTACCTGATAGATTTGTTTCTCTTGATATTACTGCCATATCATCTTCTAGTCCTCTATTCGGCAAATATAGACTTAATTCTACAAATGAGCTTGGCTCTCCTGTTCTTATCATATCCTTTGAAAATCTTCCACCTGCAAGAATTTGAAGAGAGTCTATTATTAAGGTTTTTCCTGCTCCAGTCTCTCCTGTTAGCACATTAAAACCTTCTCCTAGATCTATACTTAAATCATCTATTATTCCTATATTTTCTATGTGTAATGTATTTATCATATTCATACCTCTTTTTTGTTTATTAGCATTGTTATTTTATCACATTTTTTTAATATTTGCTATTCTTTTCTACAATCTCTACAATATCTGATATATATTGACCTATTATTGGTATGTTTAATGTAACAATTTTTTGTAGTGCATATACAATTACTGCTGTCATTATAGTTACTCCTATACCTATTCCAATGCCTCTACCTATTCCTGCTAATACATTTCTGAAAAACATCTTCTTTTTGTTTCCTAATATATACATTATTTCTCTGACATTCGCAAGTTCCATTGTTTTATTTAGTTCTTCTACTTGTTTGTTTAATTTTTTAAAAAACACTAAAGACCACCTAATATATATGGTGGTCTTTTATTTGATTAATATTCATTAAATTGAATTTTCTACAGTATTTTCCATATTTAGCACATTAGTATCTAATGGTGTTTCTATTGTATTTTCCACTTGATTTTGTTCTTTATCTTGTAGCATTATTTCTAGTTGTTTTATTAGTTCTTGTAGTTTTGTAATATCTTTACCCATTAACTCCCAATCATTATTTTTATTCGATTCTTCTAGATTATTATTTGCTTTTATTATGGCTTCAATTAATCCCTCTTCATCATCTGTATTTTCTATTTCTATTCTTGAAGCCTCTTGTGAAACTAATCTATTTATTGCTTCTTCTAGATTATCTCCGATTGCAATTTTATTTCCAGAAGCTACTACTACTTTCTTTAGCACTGGCACTTGAACTTGCGATTCATTTAGTAGTACTTGATAAATTGGTTCTACATATAGTAAAGTGTTGTTTATTGGAACTATTATAATATCTTTTGTTATTTTTGTTCCTGCTACATTTATTGATTTTAACTCTTCTGCTATTGTTTCATCTTGCTCTGTTTGGTCATCTAATTGCATTGGACCTAGTATATTGCTGTCTGAGTTAAATTTATATAGTTTTAGTTTATTTTCATTATCATATGTTCCTACTAAATATGCTATTATATTTTGCTTTTTCTCTGGAGTATATGGTAATACTAAACCTAACTCATTTTCAGTTGAATCAACTGTTTTTACCATAGTATAATATGGGTCCATTTGTGTTCCTACATTTGAATTCGTTTTTTTAGATGTGCTTTTTGCTATACTCCATACATCATCTTTTCTGTATAACACCTCTGTTTGCACATTATGGTATAATGTTAACATTTCTGCTTGTATATTATATAGCATTGATGGATACACCATGTGCTTTGCAATATCTTCTGGTATTTGTGCATCTTTATCCATAAATAATTCTGGATATATATTGTTATATGCCATTATAATCGGGTCCGTTCTATCTGTTATATAGAATTGTACTGTACCGTCATATGCATCTATTAGAACCTTTACAGAGTTTCTTATATAATTAATTCTTGTTTTTACATTATTTTCTTCTATAACTGATTCTTGTGAATAAGGGTATGAATTTGATGTTGTATACCCATCTAGTACCCACACTTGTTTTCCATCATCTGTTATTACAAGGTATGGATTCTCGTCATATACTAAATATGGCATTAGAGTTTTTGCTCTTTCTATTATATTTCTGTTTGTTATTACTTTGCTTTCACTTGTTGTATTTGTATTAAATGCTATTTTTAAATCTCCTGTATGTATTCCTAGGATTAATCTATCTAGCCAATTTAATTTTAGTCCAGCTTCTCCGTCATATACATTTTCTGCATTTGTACTACTAGTAATTGGGTAGTCAAATTCTTTTCCGTTTTTTACATTAGTTATAATTGTCTGATTTGTTTGAAGTCCAAAATATATTCTTGGCTTTTCTACATTTATTACTTCAGTTCCTTCTAATCCCTTTTGAATATATACTATATTATTGTTTTCATCTACCTCTGAAGCTGAAGTTATTATTGCACCATATCCGTGTGTATATTCGTAAGTTTTACTGTTATATGTTCTTCCATTATCACTTATAATTTCTCTTGGTGCTATGTAACATAATTTGTCTTCTCCATTTATATTATAGCTTGCAACTGATATATTTCTGTATGAATAATATCCTGTACTTGTTTGATATTCTTCTAAGTTTTTTTGTACTACTTCTTTTGTTACTACTGGTATGTTTTCCAATAAATCTTTATTTTGTGTTACTTCTTCGCTAGTTATTGTTCCACTATTATCTATTTCAAATTCCTCTATATCTATATTATATGCTTTTTTTGTGCTTGACATATTGTACTCTATGTATTGTTTTTCTTTATCTAGCTCATTAGGGCTTACAATTATTACTTGAAATATGGTCATTATTATAAACATACCTACTAAATATGCAGGTATCGTTCCAAGTGCCATTATTGCTCTTCTTTTTTGTGATTTTTTGATATGTCTAATTCCTATAAATACAGCAATTGGAATTAAAATAGCAAATATTCTATATGCCCAAACCTTTATTGTAACATCTGTTAAGCCCCCTCCATATAGTACAACATCATCTCCTATATTTATAGACTTTTCATATACTACATCATATGAGCCCATAAAAGTTAATCCTGCAACAGCTAGCGCTATTACCATAACATTAAATATTATTTGGTTTATTAAAGTATTCTTTTTTAAAGTATCTAAGCTTATTCCATCAAAATATATATTAAATACAATTATATAATAAACTGCTATGTATATTGATAATAGTACGAAAATGCAGATTACGTAGTATAATATCATTTCTATAAATGGTTGTTCAAATAAGTAAAAACCAATATCTATATTAAAAATCGGATCAGGGTCTCCACCAAATTGTGTTGCATTTATTGCTAGCATAGTTTTTTCTATTAGCAATGGAGAAATTACAATACTCAATGCTGCCCCTGCAATTAGTGCTATTGATTTATTTGGCAATTTCGGCATTTCTATTTTATCTTCTTCAAAAAAGCTTTTTAATCCTCTTTTTATAAATCTTGTTGTAATATATATTGCTAAAAATAATATGACAAAATTTATTCCCATTACCATATATTGATATTTTATATTTTGTGTAAATACATCTATGTAGTTCTCTCCTGCTTCTAGAATATCTAGATATTCTCCTCTCAAGTTCACAAACATAAATATTGATACTAAAAGTATAAAAACTAAAACTAGAATTACTCTTGCTTTTAAATTAATTTTCTTCTCTTGTTTTACTTCATTCTTAGTTTCTTCCATGAATCCAATCTTCTCCTATCTTCTAAATTATGGCTTTTACAAAATCTTCACTATTAAATATCTCCATATCATCTATTTTTTCACCTACACCAATAAATTTTACTGGTATATGGTTTTTATCTACTATTCCTATTACTACTCCTCCCTTAGCTGTTCCATCCAATTTTGTTAAAACTAATCCTGTAATATTGGCTGTTTCTTTAAATGCCTTTACTTGTTCTATTGCATTTTGTCCTGTTGTTCCGTCTATTACTAAAAGAACCTCTTTATCTGCATCTGGTAATTCCTTTTCTATTACTCTTTGTATTTTCGCAAGCTCATCCATTAAATATTTTTTGTTGTGTAGTCTTCCTGCTGTGTCGCATATGATTATGTCTGTACCATTCTCTTTAGCTACTTTTATCGCTTCATATACAACAGCTGCAGGATCTGTTCCTTCTTGTTTTTTTACAATGTCTACACCTGCTCTTTGAGCCCATATTTCAAGTTGTTCAACAGCTGCTGCTCTAAAAGTATCAGCTGCTGCTACCATTATTTTTTTGCCATCTTGTTTTAGTCTGTTTGCTATCTTTCCAATTGAAGTAGTTTTTCCTACTCCATTAACACCTATCACCAAAATAACAGCTGGCTTTGTATTTAAATGTAACTCTGGTTTTTCTACATCCAAAATCTTTTGCATTTCTTCTTGAAGCGCTTTTTTTACACCTTCTTCATCTTCTATCTTTTCTTTTTTTATTCTATTTCTAAGACTATCTATTATACTTAATGATGTTTCCATTCCTACATCTGACATTATTAATATTTCTTCTAATTCCTCTAGTAGTTCTTCATCTACTTTTCTAAACTTACTAAATACATTATGTATTTTTTCATTAAACG
>CAYXUA010000047.1:0-10389 GCA_964468015.1 uncultured Clostridium sp.
AAAATAATCAAATATATTGCTATAGCTTAGTATTCATTTTTACTAATCTTTCTACAATCTCTTCTTGTGATTTGAAAAATGCTCTTTCTATATATCGCTTTTGCCTTCTATTGAAAAATATTTTTATTAAAAATATATCATCTGGCTTTATTTTTATTTTATTCTTTTTCAAATATTGGCATGTAAATAGCTTACATGCAATACATTTTTGTGATTCTCTTTTTCCATCTAATTTATAGCATAATCCAGCATCTACTCTGAAGCCATGTTCTTTTGTATAATTTACCTTATAAAATGTATTTAATAGTCTTCTTAATATTTTAGCTTCATTTCTTTGGCATGCACAAATATTGTTTTGAAAATCGCAATAGTTATTTTTAGCAAATCTTTCATCTAGTTCTTCACATGCTTTATTATAAATATAGTTATACTGACTGAATAAGTCAGGTAATTCTAATATTGCATTTATTTGTTCAAGTTCTTCATGACTCATACTTTTATTATATACTTCAAATTTATTTTCCTTCATATCCTGGTTTTCCTAATAATCTAAACATATTTTTCTTATATTCTTCTACCCCTGGTTGATTAAATGGATTTATTCCTAATATATACCCAGACATTGCACATGCTTTTTCAAAGAAATATATCAAATGTCCTATTGTTTCTTCATCTAATTTTTCTATTTCTATAACTATATTTGGGCATTTCCCAGAAAGATGTGCTTCTATAGTTCCCTCCATAGCTTTCTTATTTACATAGTCTAAAGTCTTTCCAGCCAAGAAATTTAATCCATCTATATTTCCCTCTTCTGCTTTCATATCTATATCTGTCTCAGTTTCTTTTACTGATACTACTGTTTCAAATAATCTTCTTTCTCCATCTTGAATATATTGTCCCATTGAATGTAGGTCAGTTGTAAAATCTACTCCTGCTGGGAATATTCCTTTATGTGATTTTCCTTCACTTTCTCCAAATAGTTGCTTCCACCACTCTGTTAAATAATGCATTTTTGGTTCATAATTAACCAAAATTTCTATTTTTTTGTTATCTTGATATAATATATTTCTTGCTACTGCATATCTATAGCAATCATTATACCTTACATTATTATCTGAATATTTTTCTCTGGCTATTTGTGCGCCTTTCATTAATTTATCTATATCTATTCCAGCTACTGCAATTGGTAGTAAGCCTACTGGTGTTAATACTGAATATCTTCCTCCTATATTATCTGGAATTACAAAATTTTCATACCCTTCTTCATCAGATAATTTTTTTAGTGCACCTTTTTCTTTATCTGTTGTTACATATATTCTTTCTCTAGCCCCATCTACTCCATATTTGTTCTCTAGTATTTCTCTAAATAGTCTAAAAGCTATAGCTGGCTCTGTTGTAGTTCCTGATTTTGAGATTACATTTATTGAGAAGTCTTTACCTTCAATTGCTTCTACTAATTCATTCAAATAATTAGGGCTAATATTATTACCTGCATACAATACTAATGGATATTTTCTTTTTTCTTTTGATAATAACGAATTAAAAGAACTAGTTAAACTTTCAATAACTGCTCTTGCTCCTAAATAAGAACCTCCTATTCCTATTACAATAAAAATATCCGAATTTCCTTGTATTTTTTCTGCAGCTTTTTTTATTCTAATAACCTCTGCTCTATCATAATTTTCCGGCAAATTAAGCCATCCTAAAAATTCATCTTCATTATCTGCTATTTTATTCATATCTTCGTGAATATCTTCTACTTTATCTTGATATTCCAATATTTGTTTTTCCTCAATTCCTGTGTTTTCTAAATTAACTTTAACCATTGTTTATCAACTCCGCTTCTATATTTTGCTTTTATTGTATTACAGATTTTGTTTATTTTCAATATATTATTATGAATTTAGGCAAATTATTAAAACCTACTTGCATAAAATGTACAAGTAGGTTTTAATAATATTATTTTTATTCTCTTTCCATTCCTTTGTTTTCCATATATTCTTTTGCTTCTTTTCCTAATTCAAAAGGATTTATTTTTTGTTTATCGTCATCTTCAATTTTTTGAGAACGATTTTCAATATCTCTTCTCATTTGTGCTTGTCTTAGTTCATTTTCTACTTCGCTTACAGCTGCCATAGCCTCTTTTGTATCGTCTATATCTATAACTTTTATCTTATTTGCTAATGTTGTTATTACGCCTTTTCCTTCTTTTGGCTTGTTCATATCTTTATTTCCTCCATTTCCATCACAAATTCTTTGAATTGCTCTAAATACCTATTATCTTTTCCTTTTAAGTTTCTATATTCTAGTAGGCATAGTGCCTCATCTACTGCAAATCCCATTCTTTCTGGTCTATGTAATAACATTCCACCAAATTGGTCAACTAGCTCTAGTATATCACTTTCTTTTTCTCTTGGAGCACTTCCACTGTATCTGTTTTGCTCTTCACATATTTTGCAAAATCTTTTTGAAAAACCTAAGGTTTCTAAATATTCAGCACTTTCTTTTGCATAAGATTGAACTCTTGAAAAATCTTGAGGATTATCACTCTTTTTGCATGCACATAATAAACATGCTGTTATTACTAAATTTTCATCTACATCTAGTTTCTTTTGTTCTATAAACATTTTAGCTAGTTGTGTTTTTAATATTACTGAATTGTTGAAAAAAATATCTGCTTTTTTCTCTAAAAAGTACATTATTCCTAGCTTTTTGTTATAGTCTTTTTCATTTAAAATATAATCTGCAAAAGTCTCCATTTTGTTCCTCCATACGACTTTTTCTTTCATTATAATTCAAATTCACATACTTTTCAATATTGTAACCAAAATGTCATATTAATGTAATATTCGTAATATTTACCTATTACATTTTGCTTATTTCTCCTCTTGCTAATTCATCACATCTATTATTATATTGATTATCACTATGTCCTTTTACTTTTATAAATTTTACATTGAATTTTTTCACTAGTTCATATAATTCTTCCCATAGTTCTTTATTCTTCACTGGCTCTTTTGAGGCTGTTTTCCAATTGTTCTTCTTCCAGTTATATATCCATCCATTATTAAATCCGTTTACTACATAAGCACTATCACTATATACTTCAACTTCTGAATTACATGGCTCTTTTAATTGTTTTAAAGCTTGAATTACTGCTGTTATTTCCATTATATTGTTAGTTGTATCTTTTTCTCCTCCTGAAATCTCTTTTTTATGCTCTTTGTACATTAATATTGCACCCCAACCACCTGGCCCTGGGTTGCCTGAACACGCTCCATCTGTGTAAATTAAAATTTTTTCCATTTTTTCCCCATTTCTATTTGTAAATTATAATATTTTGTGATATTATATCAATAATTTAAATATAATACAATATTTGTTATAAAATAGGGAGATTTAAAATGAGAAAAGTATTGGGGATAGTTGCAGAGTACAATCCATTCCATAATGGGCATTTGTATCATCTAAATGAATCAAAAAAACAAACAAACGCAGATTATGCAATTTGTATTATGAGTGGTAATTTTACTCAACGTGGCGATGTTGCCATTATGGATAAATGGTCAAGAGCTGAAATGGCTCTTAGAAATGGTATAGACTTGGTTATAGAACTTCCTTTAGTTTATAGTATTTCTAGTGCTGAAAACTTTGCTTATGGTAGTATTAATATATTAGAAAAATTAGGTGTTGTTGATTATATTTCTTTTGGTAGCGAATCTGGTGATTTGAATATTTTAGATTCTATCGCAGAAATACTATGTAACGAACCTAAAGAATATGTTTCTCTATTAAATCATGAATTAGCTAAAGGAATTTCTTATCCTAAAGCTAGAGAAAAAGCTTTATTAATGTATTTGAATGATATTAGAAAATATGCTAATGTACTTTCTAACCCTAATAATATTCTTGGTATTGAATATTTGAAAGCTTTAAGAAAAATGAAAAGTAATTTACTCCCTGTTACTATACAAAGAAAAAATGTTGATTATAATAGCACTACTATAAATAAAGGTTTTGCAAGTTCTACATCTATTCGTAAAATAATTGATAAACCATCTTCACTTAGCAAGGTGGTCCCAGAAGAAACCTTTAGCATTATTGAAGAAAAAATTAAAAGAGGTCAAATTGTAAATGGATTAGCTTCTTTTGAAAAAGAAATATTATATAAATTACGTACAATGTCAGTTGAACAAATTGCTAATTTGCCTGATGTTTCTGAAGGATTAGAGCATGCAATTAAAAATGCTGCCAATTCTTGTAATAATGTTATGGATTTAATTAGTTTAGTTAAATCTAAACGATATACTCAAACAAGAATTCAAAGAATTTTACTTTATGCTTTACTTGATGTTACTAAACAAGATATGCAGAATTCTCAAAAGGGTATTCCTTATGTTAGAGTATTAGGAATGACTGAGAATGGAAAACGCTTACTATCTGAAATTGTTTCTAGCAAAAAATTAAATGTTATTACTTCTCCAAAGAAATTTATGGATAGTTGTAATAATAAAATAGCCAAAAGTTTATTTGCTAAAGACATTTTTGCTACTAATATATATACACTTGGCTATGAATATGAATCCTTAAGTAATTTGGATTATACAACTCCTGTTGTTACAATTTAAATTCTTATTATATAGAAAAAGAGGTGTCTATTTTAGACACCTCTTTTTTTGTGTTGCTATCAGATATCTTTTCCTTCTGCTATTTCTAAATACTTAGCAAATTGATACCCTAGTATAGCAACTAGTACCCCTGATGTTAGATTTAATGCTTGTTTATTAATTATTTCATAGTTAATTATTGATTCTACGATTGCTTTGGACCAATTCAGGTTATCTAATACGAACGCTATAATCAATCCCCAAAACATCATTGCTACAAACATTATACTAGAAATAATAATTTCATCGTTCCTGTATCTTTCGTCTCTTTGTTTTATTAGCCATCTTTCTGTACAATAAGCCAATAGAAAGATTACTAATTGCAACAATAATTGGTCTCTATAATCACTATATATATTTAGACCAATTATCCCTGTCAAGATAGAAAAATACATTACAAAAGCTGCTATCCGGATTATTACTAACATTTTGAGCACCTCCTAAAGTTTTTAATATAGTTCTATTATACCACAATTTAAATTAATATTCAATTTAGTCTTCTAGTTTCTTCCATATTATTTCGCCAGTTTCCAAAGTTTTTGGGACATCAATTATTCTTTGGTTTTCTGAGCCTCTAAATCTTAGTGATAAATTCTTCTTTTCTTGTTTAAATTCTCCGTCTACTAATACATCTAGATTATCTATTATTTCTCTTGTTGTATCAAATTGCTTGTACATTTTATCCATTACATCTCTTTCAAAATCAAACCCAGTAAAACACCATATGCTTTTAGCTGGGTATTTTTCTTTTACTTGCTTTATTAATGTAGCTACTTCATTTTGATTAGCAGGGTCTAGTGGTTCTCCTCCTAAAACTGTTATCCCTTCTATGTAATCTTTATTCATTGCCTCTAATACTGTATCAATTGTTTCTTGATTAAATTCTTTTCCATAGTTAAAGTCCCAAGTTTCAGGATTGAAACATCCTTTGCAATGATGATTGCAACCGGAAACATATATTGATACTCTAACACCAGGGCCATTTGCTACATCATGTGTTTTTATTGTTGCATATTTCATAAGCTTCCTCCTATAAGTGCAATACTCTTGCTTTTATTTCTTTTGTCTTTCCTTCATTCCAGAAATTTTCTCCTAAATAACCACAAGTTCTTCTTGTTACATTCATTTTGCTATGGTCCTTGTTTCCACATTGTGGGCATTCCCATTCATTATTATCGTTTATTATTATCTCTCCATCAAATCCACATATATGGCAATAATCTGATTTTGTGTTGAATTCAGCATATTGGATATTATCATATATGAACTTTACTACTTGCTCTAAAGCTTTTAAATTATTTCTCATGTTTGGTATTTCAATATATGAAATTGCTCCACCAGATGATATTGCTTGAAATTCACTTTCAAATGCCAATTTATCAAATGCTGGTATTTCTTCTCTAACATCTATATGATATGAATTTGTGTAGTAACCTTTATCTGTTATGTCTGTTATTTCTCCAAATCTTTCTTTGTCTATTCTTGCGAATCTGTAACACAAGCTTTCTGCTGGTGTTCCATATAGCGCAAACCCTAAGCCAGATTCTGCTTTCCAGTCATCTGTTGCTTTTCTCAATCTTTGCATAACTTTTAAAGCAAATTCATGTCCTTCTTCGGTTGTATGTGATACTCCCTTCATTACTTTTGTTACTTCATATAATCCAATATATCCTAAAGATAATGTTGAATATCCGCCTTTTAATAGCTTGTCTATTTTTTCTCCTTGTTCTAGTCTTGCTATAGCTCCATATCTCCAATGTATTGGGCTTACATCTGCTGTTGTTCCTAATAATGCATAATGTCTACACATTAAGGCTTCATAGCATAATTCTAATCTTTCATCTAGTAATTTCCAGAATTTTTCTTCGTCTCCATCTGCTATAATTCCTATTTGTGGCAAGTTTATACTAACTACACCTTGATTAAATCTTCCCTCAAATTTATAGTTACCCTCTTCATCCTTCCAAGGTGACAAGAAGCTTCTGCAACCCATTGGTGAGAATACATTTCCAGCATAATTTTCACGCATTTTCTTTGCTGAAATATAATCTGGATATAATCTCTTTGCTGAACATTTTACTGCTAGTTTTGTTAGATAGTCGTATTTTCCACCTTTTAAGCAATTGTGCTCATCTAAAACATATATTAATTTAGGGAATGCAGGAGTTACATATACTCCTTTTTCATTCTTTATTCCTTCATATCTTTGTTTAATTATTTCTTCTATAATCATTGCATTTTCTTCTATGTATGGATCATCTTTTTCTAGATTTAAGAATAAAGTCACAAAAGGAGATTGTCCATTTGTTGTCATTAATGTATTTATTTGATATTGGATTGTTTGTACACCTGATGCAAGTTCTGATTTTAGTCTTTCTTTCGCAATCCCTTCAATAAGCTCTTCTGATAATTTATCTTGATATTTATCTGTTAACTCTTTTTTAAATTTATCAAAGCTTTTTCTTAAATATTTTCCTAAGTGCTTAATTTCAACAGATTGACCACCATATTGGCCACTTGCAACTGCTGCTATTATTTGTGTTGTAATAGTACATGCAACTTGGAAGCTTTTTGGGCTTTCTATCATTTTTCCATTCATAACTGTTCCATTATCTAGCATGTCTCCTATATTTATTAAACAGCAATTAAAAATTGGTTGTAAGAAATAATCAGCATCGTGGAAATGTAGTACTCCCTCTTCATGAGCTTTGCTTATTTTTTCTGGTAATAATATTCTTTTAGTTAAATCCTTTGAAACCTCTCCAGCAATTAAATCTCTTTGGGTTGATGCTATTATTGCATTTTTATTTGAATTCTCTTCCATAAGCTCTTTGTTCGTTTTCTTTATAAGACCTAGTATTGACTCATCTGTTGTGTTCTGTTTTCTTACTAGAGCTCTGGTATATCTGTAAACTATATATTTTTTTGCAAGTTCAAATTTTTTAAAGTCCATTAATTTTTCTTCTATTATATCTTGTATATCTTCAACCAATATTCTTTTTTTATCTAAATCCTCAATATAATTTGTTATATCTTTAATTTGCTCCTTGGAAGCTCTTTCTCTTGGCTTTACTTCATTATTTGCCTTTTCAATAGCTATTATTATTTTCTCCCTATTATATTCAACTGCTCGTCCATCTCTTTTTATGATTTTCATTCTACATTTCCCCCTTATTTTTGTTTGATGAGACAATTATATACTTATATTTTTATTTTACTGTTGCAATTGCAACATAATTAAAAATTTGTTTTATTGCCGTTGAGGCTCTAAAGAAAAATTTTTTAATTAATTTCTCACAAACTAATTATGTAATTCAAGTTGAACTTTGTTATATTTTTGTATATAATATTGTAATCAAGGGTGATATAGATGAAAAATGATAATGCAATAGACGCTTTAAAATATATTAGTAATTCTTGTTTGAAAATGCAAACTAAAACATTTTCGAGAGGTAATATTATAACTACATATATAGAAAAAAGAAATCGAATATGTATCTTGTTAGAAGGCGAAGCCGATTTAATTAGATATGATTTTAATGGAAACAAAACAATTGTAGAACACTTTATGAAAAATGATGTATTTGGGGAACTCTTTTATCCTGTAAGTACAAATAATGAGCTCTCTGTACTTTCTAGAACCAAATGCACAGTTCTACAATTTATTTATGATAACATCAATGTACCATGTCAAAAAAACTGCACAAATCACGATGAGTTATATCGTAATTTAGTACAGCTAATTTTAGATAAAACTAAAAGTCAAAATACTAGAATAGAAGTACTTACTAAGAGAAGTATAAGAGAAAAACTACTTGCATATTTTTCTATTGTTTCCTCACAAACCCTTAGTAGAACTTTCACTTTACCATTTTCTTTAACAGACCTTGCCGACTATCTTAGCATTGACCGTAGTGCAATGATGAGAGAACTTAAAATATTGCAAGAAGATGGTTTTATTTCTAAAAGTGGAAATAAGATAACTTTATTATATTAATTTAAGCCTGCTTACCCATAAGGTAAGCTTTCATAAATTCTGTCAAATCCCCATTCATTACTGCTTCTGTATTTCCTGTTTCATATCCTGTTCTATGGTCTTTTACCATACTGTATGGATGGAATACATAGGAACGTATTTGACTTCCCCATGCTATATCCCTTTGTATTCCTTTTAAATCTTCTATTTTTTCTTTATGTTCTTTTTCTTTCAAATCCAATAATTTAGATTTTAGCATTTTCATTGCTGTCTCTCTGTTCTGTATTTGCGAGCGTTCTGACTGGCAACTTACAACAATGTTAGTTGGTATATGTGTTATTCTTATTGCAGAATCTGTTTTATTAACATGTTGCCCTCCTGCTCCAGATGCCCTGTAAGTATCTATTCTTAAATCCTCTGGGTTAATTTCTATTTGAATATCTTCTGTAATTTCTGGTAAGACCTCTAGAGATGCAAATGAAGTATGTCGTCTTCCTCCACTATCAAAAGGTGAAATACGAACTAATCTGTGTACTCCCATTTCACATTTTAAATACCCATATGCATTTTCACCAGAGATTAATGCTGTTACACTTTTTATACCAGCCTCGTCCCCCTCTAAATAGTATAACTCCTTTACCTCGAATCCATTAGAAATTGCCCATTTAGTATACATTCTATATAACATTTCAGCCCAATCTTGCGATTCAGTTCCTCCTGCTCCCGGATGCAATGTTATAATAGCATTGTTTTTATCATACTTTCCAGAAAACATAAGTTCAAGCTCCATGTTTTCTATTTTTCTCTCTAGATTTTTAGTTGCTTTATTCAATTCTTGGCAAAGTTCTTCATCATTCTCTTGTAGCAACATTTCATTTATGTCTATTGCATTATACAATTCTTCTTTTACATTTATATATTCAGCTTTTTTCTTTTCTAATCTTTTAATTTTTGCAAGTATTTTGCTTGATTTTTCTATATCATTCCAAAAACCATTTTTTAAAGTTTCTTCATTTAACTTTATAATTTCTTTTTCTATTGCACCTATGTCAAAGAGAAACACCTATCTTTTCTAATTTACTATTTAAATTGCGCAATAGCAATTTATTTTGCTCTAAATCAATCATTTTATCCACTCACTTTCAAGTATTTTTGCCATTATATCAATTTATTTTGTTTTTTTCAATATAGACTTCACTGTTTTATTGAATTTTAGACTCCTTTATGATATACTAGTTATGTTATTTAATATTTTGTAACTTCATCATCAAAGGAGGTAAACATCATGTTAATTAAAGAGTTACAATTTTCCAAAAAGAAATTTCTTTTGGAATTCCATGACTGGATTACTAAGAATAACAAAAAAGCTATACTCTATATTGAATCAATTGATACACTTAACCAAATTAACGACTTACTTAATGTAAAACAAGTTAATAAAGTACATACACTCGATCTAATTGATTGCGAAAGTGAGAATCTCAAAATCCGGATTTCTTACACGAGTGTACGCAAACCTAATGGTTCTACCTCATATTACCTCACCTCTTATCATAATGTAACTGAAAATCTCGTGTATCTACTTCCAAATACACAACATATCAGTGAATTATATATCAACTTGGGTTTTAATATGAATGAGTGAGCTTAAAAGCTATCCTTTATTGAGGATAGCTTTTTTATAGCTCCATATATGAGTTAAATAATCTGGGGAAAAAATAGAAAGAAAATTTTAAGAAAATATAG
>CAYXUA010000048.1:0-10386 GCA_964468015.1 uncultured Clostridium sp.
ATATAACTCTTTAATTAGTAGTGATATAAAATTTAGAGAGTTCAAATTCTGTGCTCGTGATAAAGAATATAATGCCTTTTTAATATATATTGATGGTATGGTTGCTTCAGAATCAATTAATAATTTTATTTTGAGGCCTATGTTATCCAATAAGTGTAAACAATCAAATCCAATAGCCACTGCTATTAGCAATAATATAACTGTTAGAAAAGTAAAAAAATTTAATCTTGAAGAATATATATATGACTCTTTGTTACCTCAAAATGATGTAAAAAAAGTTTCTGAATTTGCTGAAATTATTTCCGATGTTAATTCAGGCAATTGTGGTTTATTTGTTGATACTATGGCTGCTGCTTTTAGTATTGATGTTAAGGGTTTTAAGCATAGAAGTGTTTCTGAGCCCCAAAATGAAATGGTTGTAAGAGGTTCCCAAGAAGGTTTTGTTGAAGTTATAAGGGTTAATACATCTATTTTGCGTAGATTAGTTAATAATGAAAATTTGATTATTGAAAATACTACTGTTGGTAAATTAAGCCAAACTAAAGTTGCCATTTGCTATATAAAAAATATTGCTAATGAAGATTTAGTTTCTGAAGTTAAATATAGGATTAACAATTTAGATATTGATTATCTCCTTTCTTCTGGTCAACTCGAACAATTAATTCAAGACAGTGGAAATACAAGCTTTCCTCAACTTGTTTCTACTGAAAGGCCAGATAAGGTTACGAATTACTTGTATGAAGGTAGAATTGCTATAGTTATTAATGGTACTCCATATGTTCTTGTTGCTCCTGGTATTTTTGTTGACTTTATTTCTTCACCAGAAGATTTTAACTTAAAATACCAATTCTCAGATATTTTGCGAATTATTAGACTTATAGCTATGTTCTTTTCTTTATTACTACCTGGCTTATATATTGCTATTACCAATTATCATCCGGAGTTGATACCTACTGAATTGTTATTTGCTATTGCAGAGTCTAGGGAATCTGTTCCTTTCCCTATCATTGTAGAGATTATAATCATGGAAGTCTCTTTTGAGCTTATTCGTGAGGCTGGACTTAGAGTTCCTTCTCCTATTGGTCCTACCATTGGTATTGTTGGTGCTCTTATCCTGGGAGAAGCTGCTGTTAGTGCAAGCATTGTTAGTCCTATTCTTATTATAATAGTCTCTTTAACAGCTATCTGCTCTTTTGCTGTACCTGACTTTTCATTGAGCTTTACTCTTAGATTTTTGAGATTTTTGTTTGTGATATTAGGATACATTGCAGGTTTTCTTGGCATTGCTTTCGGCTTATTTATATATATAACTATACTAAACAGTTTAAAATCTTTTGGAGTACCTTATTTGGCTCCTTATGTTCCTGCGCAATACAAAGACACAAATTCTGCTTTCTTTATTGACCCTATTTGGCTAAGAGAACGACGTGCTTCTTTCTTGAAGACTAAAAAAACTTTTACAGAAGGTCCAATTAGTATGCTATGGAAAAAGCCTAAAAATAATTAATAGTTAAGGAGGAAATATTTTGAATTATCAAAAAATTTGTATGGCCGAAGGAGTTGCTTTGATTTTTGTTGTTATGATAAATCAAGTTCTTCTTGGGACTGCTAAAAATATAGTAATTACTACTGCTTCTTCTGCTTGGCTTAATACTCTTTTTATTATTTTAATTGGATTAGCCTTAGTATTTATTATAACTAAACTTTTCAAGAAATTTACTAACTTCGATATTATAGATATTTCTGAATATATCGGTGGAAAAGTTTTAAAAACTATTATAGGTATTATTAGTATAGTATTTTTTGTATTTTCTGCTGCTCTTATTTTACATCACATTTGTGATTGCTTAGAAATTATTTATTTTTCAAATATCAATGTTTTGTTTTTACAACTTGTTTTCCTTGTTGGCGCAGCTTTTTGTGCCAAGAAAGGAATTGCTGCTGTTAGTAAAACTAATTTGATTTTTGTTGCCATTTTAATTATTCCTATGATTATACTATGGATTTCACTACTATTTCATATGGAAATTGAGCATTTCTTTCCTATCTTAGGATATGGATTTTATAATACTTTTTTTGGCAATACTACTAATATTTATGCTTTTTCTGGACTTATATATCTATTTTTCATTATGCCTTTTTTAAATAATTCTAAGGAATTTAGTAAAATTGGTTTTATTGGCTTTATAATGTCATCAATATACCTATTTCTTACTGTAGTGTCTTTGTTATTATCATTTCCATTTTCAGCAATTACAGAAGAATTACTTTCTATATACCTTCTTTCAAGATTAGTTTCCATTGGTTCTTTTATTGAAAGAGTTGATGCTTTATATGTATTTTTATGGATTTTATCTTCATTTTCTTATTTAAGCACATTGATTTTATTTACTTGTAATAATTTTAAGAAAATCACCAATATAACAAATCCTAATGGTATGATTTTTGCTGCAATGTATATTATTTTTGGAAGTGCACTACTAATATCAGATGTTTCAGATTTCCGCTTTTTACAACTTACTGTATTTAAATATTTTACTATCTGCCTTCTAGTTTTATTTACTATTATTTTGTTTATCGGTTATTTAAAAAAGCGAAGGTCTCCAAATAACATCTCCGAAACTCAAACCAAACAATTAGAATAGTTTTAGAAAGGAAGCTTTAGTTATGAAAAAAACATTTGTCTTTTTTGGACTTATATTACTTATTTTACTAGTAGTATTATCTAGACATAATACTAATAATCAGAGTATTGAAAATTTGGCTTATGTAATTGCTATTGGTATAGATAGTGGTGATAATAATTTATTAAAATTAACTTTACAGATTGCCACTTCATCTTCTGGAAATTCTCAAAGTGGTGGTGGTTCTTCCCAGTCTAGTAATTCTACTATTACTAGTGTTGAATGTAGTAGTATTAATTCTGGAATAAATTTAATTAACAGTTATATAAGTAAAAAAATTAATCTTTCTCATTGCAAAATCGTTGTTTTTTCGGAAAGTTTTGCTGTGAACGGAATTGCAGATGAAATTTCGACTTTAGTGAATAATGTTGAAATAAGGCCAGATTGTAGTATTGCTATTTGCAAAAGTTCTGCTGAGGATTTTCTAAATATGAACAAGCCCGTTTTAATTAATTTAACTGCTCGTTACTATGAAGTTGTTGTTACTTCTGGAGATTATACAGGCTTTTCTACTAATGTAACTTTATCTGATTTTTATAATGCCCTAAAAGGTCCTTCTATTGAGCCTATTGCAATATTAGCAGGTATTAACTTCCCAGATACTGCTTCTGTTCCTGATTATACTAATTATGTTGATATTGATAGCAGTTATACTGCTGATGAAGTTAGTATTACTAATAAAAACAATATGCAAATAAGTGGCTTGGCAGTTTTTCGTGATGGTTATTTTATAGGAGAAATGGATTCACTGGACACAATGTGCCACCTTATTGTATCTGGGAAGCTGCAAAATGCTACTATAAGTATTCCTGATCCTTTTGATGTAAATGAAATTATCAATTTATCTATCAATCAGTTAGAAAAAACAGATATCTCTGTAAAATTAGTCAATGGTAGCCCCTATATATCTTGCAATATGGAAGTTAGTGCAAATATTCTATCTCTTTCTTCTGATTCAGACTATGCTACTCTTGAAAAGTTACAGACTATTACAAATTATGCTAACAGCTATTTAGAGAGTCATATTGAAGATTATTTGTATAAGACTTCTACAGATTTCAAAACTGATATTGTTGGATTCGGTAGACATCTTTTATCTGAATTTTCTACTATCCAGGAATGGAATAACATTAATTGGAGCGATAATTATATGAATTCTTTTTTTGATACTAGTGTAAATACTACTATTGTTAATTCAAGCCTTTTTCAAAAAAACTAATCTAGTTGTATATAATATCTAAAAATTAAAGGAGAATAATAAAATGACTATTTTTATATTTTTAATTGGTTTATATGTTTTTATAAAAACTGTAAGTTATGGTATTTATGAAATAAAAAATAACAACAACAAGTTTGATGGTATTCTTGTTATTGTTATTCGGTGTGCTTAGTGCTTTTTTCCCTAATATTGTTTTATTGCTAGATTAATCTATTACTCTAGCAAATGATACTCTTCTTAGCATTTTGCTTGCTTCTATGACTTTTATTTTTATTTTATCTCCTACCTTGAAGCTTATGCCTGTGTGTTCTCCTGTTAGTGTTTTTCTTTCTTCATCATAGGCATAATAATCATCTCCAAGATTGTCAAATCTAATTAATCCTTCTACTGTATTTTCCAGTTCTACAAATACTCCAAATGAAGTTACTCCGCTTATTATTCCGTCGTAGATTTCGCCTATTTTGTCTTCCATAAATTCTGCCTTTTTTATGTCCTCTGCTTCTCTTTCAATTGTTTGTGCAAGTTTTTCTCTTTCAGAAGACCTTTCTGCATAATTTACTGCCTGCTCTTCAAATTTACTTTTCTTTTTAGAACTTATTTTATTATTGTTTGATAGATATTCTGATATTACTCTATGAATAAATAAATCTGGATATCTTCTTATTGGTGATGTAAAATGGCAGTAATATTTACTTGCAATTCCGAAATGTCCTTTATTTACGCTTTCATATCTTGCTATTTTCAAAGTTCTTAACATTAATGTAGATATTACTTTTTCCTCTGGTTTTCCCTCTATTTCGTCTAGTATTTTTGCAAATTCTTTTGGACTTACTTCACCATCTTCTTTTACTTTTATTTTAAAACCTTGTTCATATAAAGCTTTATTTAGTTCTTCTATCTTGTCCATATCTGGTGCTTCGTGCACTCTGTATATAAATGGCGCTCCCATTTTATTAAAGGTCTCAGCAACTTCTTCATTGGCTGTTAGCATAAATTGTTCTATTATTTCATTTGCAAAGCTTAATTCATATTTTTTAATATCTACTACTTTTCCCTCTTCATCAAATATTATTTTCGTTTCTGGAATATTTAAATTTAAACTTCCATTTTTATTTCTTCTATCTTGTAGTATATGTGCAAGCTCTTCCATAAGTTTGAAGTCTTTTATATATTTTTCATATCTTTTTGTAACCTCTTCATCTGAGTCTTCTGTTATTTTTTGTACATTTGTATAAGTCATTCTTTCTCTTACATTTACTATTCCCTTGGCAATTTTTGAAGATTTTACAATTCCATTTTGGTCTATTTTCATTATTATAGCTAATACAAATCTATCTTGACCTGCATTTAAGCTGCATATACCATTTGATAATTCAAATGGTAGCATAGGCACAACTCTGTCTAGCATGTATATACTTGTACCTCTATTTAAAGCTTCTTTGTCTAACTCCATTCCTTCTCTTACATAGTAGCTTACATCTGCTATATATACGCCCAGAGTATATATTCCATTTTCATCTTTGCTTACAGATATGGCATCATCTAGATCTTTTGAGTCTTCTCCATCTATTGTAAAAATATCTAAATCTCTAAAGTCTTCTCTATTTGGAATATCCTTTTTATCTATTAATTGATTCATTGCTTCTGCTTCTTTTTGTGCTCCTATTGGAAATTTGTCTGGAATATCAAACTCACTTATTAGGCATTTCATTTCTATATCTCTTGCATCCGCATTTCCTATTACATCAATTATTACTCCTTCAATACTTCTACTATCTTTTCCCGGCATTTTAGTTACTTCTACAAGTACTTTTTGTCCATTTTTTGCTTTCTTAGAATTCTTTTTAGATATATATATGTCAGTAGGCAACTTTTTAAAATCTGGTACTACGAAACCAAAATTTTGACCTTTTTCATATGTTCCTATAAATCTTTTATTTAAAATCTCTTCTTGCTCTTCTTCGGAAATCATTATTCTTTTAGGTTTTCTCGGCATCCTGTATTCTACTCTTTTTCCTTTTTCTCTTGACTTTTTAAAGTCATTTCTTTTAATATTTTTTCTTCTTTTTCCCATTCTTCTACCTTCTTTTATTTTATTTTTTGCCTTACATATTCATATAATATTATACCAGTTGCAACTGAGGCATTCAAGCTTTCTGTCTTGCCTAGCATCGGTATTTTTATCTTTTGGTCTACTATGTCTAGTATTTGCTGTGATACTCCATTAGCTTCATTTCCTATTACTACAGCACATTTATTGTATTTCTCATCATATATACTAGACTCTGTCCCCAAATCTGTTGCCATTGTTTTAAAACCATGCTTCTTTATTTCCTTTATTGCATCTTCCAAGTTCTCTTTTTCTAGTATCTCCACCCTAAATATTGCTCCCATAGTTGAGCGTACAACTTTTGGATTATATACATCTCCACAACCTTTTGAAACTATTATTTGTTTTAAATTTACACTATCTGCTGTTCTCATTATAGTACCTAGGTTCCCTGGATCCTGTACATTATCTAGAATAAGTATTAAATCTTGATTATAATTTATTTCTTGTATATTATTATTTTTCTCAACTACCGCTAAAATTCCTTGTGGATTTGCAACATCTGTAAGCAAATCAAATACTTTTTCTGTTACATATATACAATTAAATCTTGCTATTTCATATAAAAGCGTTTTATCCAAAGTCCCATTCTTCTCACAATCATCACAAACAACGATTGTCTTTATATTCACATTCTCATCAATAGCTTCTTTTACTAATTTAATACCCTCTATTATATATTCATTATTCAAATCTCTATATTTCTTCTCTTTCAATTTACGAATATTCTTTATATTCTCATTATCCTTACTCGAAATTACCTGTATCATTCCAGCACCTTCCTTTAGAATTGCCAATAGGGACGGGGGATTTTGGCAATTTGCTTTAAAATATTAATTTATAAAAATTCTCTAATTCAAAATTGCCAAAATCCCCCGTCCCTATTGGCAATTCCGTCCTCACTTGCAAATCTCAAGAAAACCCTTTATCTCTTTAATCACATCATTTCCAACACTCTTAAGAGTAATATACCCACTCTTACCCGGTGAAAACTGAACTCTATTTTTATAAGCATTTATCATTTTATCTATATTCTCACTAGCAAACTTAGCAGTCTCCAAATAAAATATTACAGATGTACCTTTCTGAGATATTTTAACAATTCCCAGCTCTCTACATGAGTTCTTTATTCTTGTTATTTCAAGTAAATTTTCAATCTCCTCAGGCATATGCCCATATCTATCAATTATCTCATCTACTACATTTTGTATATCTTCTTCTGTTTTGCATAAAGCAATATTTTGATAAATTTCTATTTTTTGACTACTACTCTCAATAAATTCATCTGGAATATAGCTAGATACATTAATATCTATTTGTACATCTATCTCTTCTTGTACTTCTATTCCTTTCATCTCTTTTACAACTTCATCTAATATCTTGCAATACATATCATATCCAACTTGATCCAAATGCCCATGTTGCATTTCGCCTAATAAACTTCCTGCTCCTCTTATTTCCAAATCTCTCATCGCTATTTTAAAGCCTGAACCAAATTCAGTAAATTCTTTTATTGCTTTTAGTCTTTTATCTGCTTCCTCTGATAGCATTTTGTCTCTTCTATATGTTATATACGCATATGCCTGCCTATCTGACCTACCTACTCTTCCTCTTATTTGATATAACTGTGCTAGACCTAGTCTATCTGCATTTTCTACGATTATAGTATTTGCATTTGGTATGTCTATTCCAGATTCAAGTATTGTGGTACATACAAGCACATTAGTCTTTCCTTCTATGAATTCCTGCATTATCTCTTCTATTTCTTTTCCTGTCATTTTTCCATGAGCATAAGTAACTTTGGCCTCTGGTACTAATTCTTGAATTTGATTTGCTTTTTGCATTATATTTTCTACATTATTAAACAGATAAAATACCTGTCCTTTTCTTTCTAACTCTTTTATTATAGCTTCCCTTACAACCTCTTCATCATATTCTAAAACAAAAGTCTGTACTTGTTTTCTGTTTTGTGGTGGTTCATATATTACAGACATATCCCTAATTCCTACAATAGACATATGTAGTGTTCTTGGTATTGGAGTTGCTGTCATTGTTAGCACATCTATATTATTTTTCATTTCTTTTATTTTTTCTTTTGCCTTAACACCAAATCTTTGCTCTTCATCTATTATAAGCATTCCCAAGTTTTTGAATTCTATGTCTTTACTTAACAATCTATGTGTTCCTATTATTATATCTACTTCCCCTAGTTTTAGTTTTTTAATAGTTTCTGTTTGTTCTTTTTTAGTTCTAAATCTATTCAATAGTTCTACTCTTATTGGAAACTCCTTCATTCTTTCCTTAAAAGACTCATATTGCTGGTTTGCAAGTATTGTTGTTGGTACTAGATATGCTACTTGTTTTCCATCCATACATGCTTTAAAAGCCCCTCTTATAGCTACCTCTGTTTTTCCATATCCAACATCTCCACAAAGTAGTCTATCCATAGGTTTTGGAGCTTCCATATCTTTTTTCATTTCATCTATACATCTTAATTGGTCATCTGTTTCTATATATGCAAAACTGTTTTCAAATTGTGTTTGCCATGCTGTATCTTTTGAGAATGCATAACCTTTTGCCTTTTCTCTTTTTGCATATAATTCAAGTAATTCTCTTGCAACTTGTTGTAAATTAGCTTTTACTCTTTTCTTTGTGTTTGACCATTCTTTATTTCCTAAATTATTTAAATCTGGTGAGTGTTTTTCCCCTACTCCAACATATTTTCTAATATTATCTAGCTGGTTTGTAGGTATGTATAATATGTCATCACCTTTGTATTTTATTTTTATATAGTCTTTTGTTACTTTGTCTGCAGTTATGGTATTTACACCTATGAATTGTCCTATACCATGATTTTTGTGCACGACATAATCACCTATCTTTAAATCTGCAAAAACTATTGTATCTGCATTTTGATAGGTTTTGTTTAATACTCTTTTTGGTTTTCTTGTTGTGAAAATTTCACCTGCTGATATTACAAATAAATTAAAATCATATGCCTCAAATCCTGCCTCTAGAGTTCCTGTTGTTATAATGATTTGCCCTTCTTCTAGGCTTTGTTCTAGCTTTTTGGTAAATGAATTATTTATTTCTTTTTCAAATAATATTTTAGAAATCTTTTTACCATTCTCTTCACTTCCAGCAAGAATTACTATTCTTTTGTTTTTCTCTCTCGCCTTTTCGACTTCCTCAAATAGTAAATCAATTCCAAAGCGAAAAAAGTTGACCTCCCTATAGCTAAAGCTATATCCATTTCTTTTCGCATGCATACTTTTTAAATCTACAAATCCAACATCTTGGTTTTCTAAATATATTGTTTGTATTTTTTCTATGTCCACCATTATTTTATCGTAATTATCTAAGCTTTCTAATGCCTCTGGTATTTTTTTGCCTTTTTCTACTAAGCTTTTCATAACGCTTTCATTATCTTTTATTATATTCTCTGCTCTTTGTTTTATCTTTTTAACTTCATCTAGGTAGATTATATATTCATCTGATAAATAATCTATAAATGTACTTTGCTTTTTGTAGAAAGAATTGAAATATTTATCTATTTTATTCAAATAATTTCCATTTCTTATTTCTTCTAAATCTTCTTCATTATATTTTCCATTTTGTATATCATAACAAATCTTATCAAGCCCATTCTCTAAAACGAACTCATTTGCAGGGTAGATTTCCACATTTTGTAACATGTCTGTTGAACGCTGTGTGTAAATATTGAATTTTCTTATAGAATCTACTTCATCTCCCCAAAATTCTATACGAATTCCTTCTTTATCTGTTATTGCTATATCAACAATTCCACCTCTTACGCTAAATTGCCCTTTCCCTTCTACTAACTCAAATCTTTCATATCCTAAATTTATTAAATTTTCTTTTACCTGCTCTAGTTTGTATTCTTTTCCTACTTGTATATTAAAAATATGTTTAAACAAGGTTTCATTTGCAACTGTTTTTTGCATAATAGCTTCAACTGTTGTTACAACTACTTTTGCATTGCCTGTTACTATATTGCTTAGTGCTTCTATTCTTTCATTTAGTAATTCCTTACTTTCAGCTAAATAATCATAAGTTACAATTTCTCTTTTGGGGAAATAATATACTTTGTCTGTATAGTATTTTAAATCTTTTATTAATCTTCTCGCTTGCAATTCATTGTATGTAATTATACAAATTGGCTTATCTGCATACATTTGTGTAGCAAAAGCAAGGTGCACCTTTCCACTATCTGTTAATCCAGATAGCATAATAGGACTTACACCTTGCTTTACATCTTTTATATAACTATTAAACTTATCATATTTTTCTAATATACTAATAAGTGAATTCATTTTATTCCCCTTTGAATATTCTAATTCTTTATATTATAC
>CAYXUA010000049.1:0-10369 GCA_964468015.1 uncultured Clostridium sp.
ATATAAATTAGTAAATTAGCAATATGGAGGAAACTGCTTTGAAGAAAAATATAAAGGATTTTAATTTGGAAGAATTAAAAGAAGAATTCATAAATTTAGGTGAAAAAGCATTTAGAGCAGAGCAAGTTTTTAAATGGATTTTTAAAGACAATGTTACTGAATTTGAAAGTATGACAAATCTTTCAAAAGAATTAAGAGAAAAATTAAGAGAATTATATGAACTAAAGAATTTCGAAGTTCTACAAAAGCAGGAATCTAAGGATGAAACTAAAAAATATTTATTTAACATACAAGATAATGGTAATGCAATTGAAACTGTATTAATGAAATACAAATTTGGATATACCTTATGTGTATCGTCACAAATTGGATGCAAAATGGGCTGTAAATTTTGTGCTTCAACAGGAATTCCATTTGTAAGAAGCTTAACACCAGGAGAAATAGTTGAGCAGATTTTAGCAGTGCAAAGAGATGAAAGCATAAGAATATCAAACATCGTATTTATGGGAATTGGAGAGCCACTAGATAATTATGATAATGTGGTAAAAGCAATAAGGATAATTAATAATCCTAAAGGACTGGAAATAGGAGCAAGACATATAAGTGTATCAACTAGTGGATTAGTACCAAAAATATATTCATTAGCAGATGAGCAAATACAATGTACACTTTCAATATCTTTACATAGTCCTGTAAATGAGAAGAGAAGCGAAATAATGCCAGTAAATAAAGTGTATAATATAGAAGAGCTAATAAAAGCTTGTAAATATTATATAGAAAAAACCGGACGAAGAGTTTCATTTGAATATGCGCTAGCAAAAGATAACAATGATAATTTAGACGATGCAAAAAAATTAATAAAACTAATAAGAGGAATGAATTGTCATGTAAACCTTATTCCGATAAATCCCATAGAAAACGGAAAATTTACCAAAAGTACTAATGAAAATATAATCAAATTCAGAGATTATCTAAATGAACATGGAATAGTAGCAACAATAAGAAGAGAACTAGGATCAGATATAGAGGCAGCATGTGGACAATTAAGAAGAAAGAACCTAAGAAAATAGAGGAGGTACAATGAAAGTCTTTGCAGGTACAGATATTGGTAAAGCCAGAGATATGAACCAAGACTATTACTATGTGTCCAGAAACTCCGATGAAGTAAAATTATGTGTGCTAGCAGATGGAATGGGAGGATATACTGGAGGAGAAGTTGCAAGTAATATGGCAGTAATGTCTGTAAAAAGTTATATATACAATAATTATTCAAAAACTAAATTAGAAACAGATGAAATAATAAATTTATTAAAAGATGCAACACAGTATGCCAATATGATAGTATACGAAAAAACAAGAGAGATATCAGTTTTAGAAGAAATGGGTACAACCCTTGAAGTTGTACTTATGGTAGATGACAAAATGTATATAAGTCATATTGGAGACAGTAGAATATACAAAATAAGAAAAGAAAAAATAAAACAGCTAACAATAGACCATAGTTATGTAGAAAAGCTAATAAATGATGGAACAATAACTAGGGAAGAATCGAAAAATCATCCGCAAAAAAATATGCTTACAAAAGCATTACGGATGTACTGCATTTGTAGAACCAGATTTACTAGTTGAAAAAATTGAAGAAAATGATATAATATTAATCTGTTCAGATGGATTAACTAATATGCTAACAGATGAAGAAATAGTAAAAATAATCCGAGAAAATCCAGAAGAACCAAATAAAAAATTAATAGAAGCCGCAAATAATGCTGGTGGAATTGATAATGTAACAGTTATAGTAATCCAAGACTAATATAATTTTATGAGGAGAGATGAAAATGAACTTAGAAGGTAGATTAATTGGAAATAGATATGAAATTCTAGAAAAAATCGGAAATGGTGGAATGGCAACAGTATATAAAGCAAGATGTCATGTACTTAACAGAAATGTTGCAGTAAAAGTATTAAAAGAAGAATTTACAACAGATGCAGAATTTGTAAAACGCTTCAATATAGAAGCACAAGCAGCAGCTAGCCTTACACATCCCAATATAGTGTCAATTTACGATGTAGGAAGTGAAGGAGAGATTCACTACATAGTAATGGAATTAGTACAAGGAAAAACCTTAAAAGAAATAATAACAGATGAAGGAATATTACCTTGGAAATGGACTGTAAATATAGCAATTCAAATAGCATCAGCACTAGAAATAGCTCATAGAAACAATATAGTACATAGAGATATAAAACCACATAACATAATAATAACAGAAGATGGTACAGCAAAAGTAACAGACTTTGGAATAGCAAAAGCTGTATCAAATTCAACAATAACATCATTTGGGACAACAATAGGCTCAGTACATTATTTCTCACCAGAACATGCAAGAGGTGGATATACAGATGCAAAATCAGACTTATATTCACTGGGAGTAGTAATGTATGAAATGTTAACTGGAAAGGTACCATTTGACGCAGATACACCGGTTTCAGTAGCATTAAAACATATGCAAGAAAATGCAGAAGAGCCTAAAAAATTAAATCCAACAATACCAGATAGTATTAATAAAATAATAATGAAGGCAATGCAAAAAGAGCCTAATTTAAGATACACATCAGCAACAGAAATGTTATCAGACTTAAAAGAATCCATAAAAAACCCAAATGGAAACTTTGTTGTAATGAATAAAATGAATGTAGATGAACCAACTCAAAAAGTAGATGTAGAAGAAGGAAAAGAAAAAAGAGATAAAAAGCAAGGGCCTTTAAAGAAGAAATGGGTAAAAGTCTTAATAGCAATATTAATTTGTATACTAGTATTCATAGGAGCAATGTTCGGTACATTAAAGTTATTGACAGGAAATAGAGTAAAACAGGTACAAATACCAAGTCTAGTAGGAATTACTCTAGATGAAGCAAAAGCGAAGCTAGATGAGTTAGGATTGAAATATGAAATAACAGAAGAATTCTCACCAGAAGGAAAAGAGGCAGGTATAATATTATCACAATTACCGAAATATCAAGATAATTATCAAATAAATGAAACAGAAGTAATGCAATTAGTAGTGAGCAAAGGTTTGGAAATGGTAACAGTTCCTAAAGTAGCAGGAGAGAAAAAAGAAGACGGTATACAAATGCTAGAAGATGCAAACCTAAAGGTAGAAATAACAGAAGAAACAAATGATAAGATACAAGAAGGAGTAATAATAAAACAAGAACCAGCAGCTAATGAGGAAGTAGCAAAAGATAGTACTGTTAAAATATATGTAAGCTTAGGAAGAGGAATAAAAGAAGTAACAGTACCATATGTAATTGGAAAATCAGAAGAAGAGGCTAGAAAAGAGCTAGAAGCAGCAGGCCTAACAGTAGGAACAATAAGATATGAAACAGATACAACAAAGAGCAATGGAGTAGTACTAAAACAAGGAATAGATGCAGACAAAGTAGTAGACGAAAAAACAGCAGTAACTTTAACTGTAAACAAATTAGAAGAGATAAAAACAGGAACAGTAAACATAAACTTAAAATCTTTATTAGGATATAAAGAAAAAGTTGATGAAGACGGAGTTGCAGTAGAACCAGAAAGTGTAGAAGTAGTAGTAAAAGTAACATCAAATGGAATAGAAGATACAATATACAAAAAATCACACAAAGAAAATACAGAAAAAATAACAGTTCCAGTAGAGGGAGTAGGTACAGTAACAATAAAAGTATTTGTAGATGGACTAAGAAAAACAACAGACCAAATGGACTTAAGCTCAGGAACAGCAACACTAAATATAGACTAAACCAAAATATCAATAGTTAGCTGTGATGTGGACGGAGTTTTTGCCAATAGGGACGGGGAATTTTGGCAATTTTTAAATAAATAATTTAAAAGGAATAATTAAAGAAAAGAATTGCCAAAATTCCCCGTCCCTATTGGCAAAATTCCGTCCACAAAAATAGGAGGAAATAAAATGATAGAAATATCAACATCAATACTATCAGTAGAAAAAGAAAAATCAATGAAAACTTTTTACAATCTAGAAGCATCAAAAACAGATTATTTTCACATAGATGTAATGGATGGAAAATTTGTAGAAAACAATACAGTAGAAAAAATGCTAGAATATGTAGAGAACATAAAACAAATATCAAATCTACCACTAGATGTACATTTAATGGTAGAAAATGCAAACGATTATATAGAGCAATACATTCCACTAGAACCAAGCTTTATAACAATACACTACGAAGCTTTTAAAGACAAAACCACACTGTTAGAAACAATAGACAAAATAAAAACTAATGGAATAAAATGTGGTCTATCAATAAAACCAAATACAAAAATGGAAGAAATATATGAATATTTACCATACATACACATGGTACTAATAATGACCGTAGAACCAGGAAAAGGAGGACAGGCACTAATACCACACACGATAGAGAAGATTGAACAGCTAAAAAAATATATAACAGAAAATGATATTGATATATATATAGAAGCAGATGGAGGAATAAACCAAGAAACTATACAACCACTAAAAAAAGCGGGAATAGATATAGCGGTAGTGGGCAATGCAGTAATAATGTCAGAAGACTATGCTGAGACAATAGCGAATTTAAAAAAAGCGTAAAAATAAAAAAGACTTCAAAAATTTTGAAGTCTTTTTTTATCTATATCTATGTATCGATATTATTCTTCAACTTTAGCTTCAATAGCTTTTTCTTTTTTATTAAAGATTGATATTAAGAACATACCAAATCCACAAAGAACAACTAGGAATGAAATTACTCCTCCTGCATAAGGGATTAAAGATAATGCCCATAATACTATTGTAACTATAATAACTGCAAATAAATTATTTAATTTAGCAAGTGCTTTTACTTTATCAGCTAATTTGCCAGCAATTGCAATAACTGTCATAGCAAAGCTTATTGCAATTATAAGTCCATATACTACCATTAGTGCGAAAGCAACAGGTATACCTACAACTGTGAACAATAATAATACTGAAACAAAAGGAACTACTATTAATGCAATTAATCCAACAAGAAGAGCTAAAAGCATTTTCTTAGGAGTTAAACCTGTAACCTTTCCATAGAATTTTGGTGCAACTTTAGACATTAATAACCAAATTACTAAAGTATAAACAAGTACAGTTAATAATGCTAAAACATAATCCATAACACCAGTAGCATTACCAATAGCACTTATTTTTTCATAATTTACAGTACCTGTAACTAATCCTTCAGCTATTTCAATTTCATTAGGTGCAGAATAATTAAGGTCTCCATAAATTACACAATCTGATTCAAGTGTTAAAGATGAACTTGTTGTGATATTTACATTTTTACCAACAACACCGTTAATACTTGCTGTATCACACGTTACCTTTAAATCTCTGTAAGCTACTCCATCATATGCTACAGTTAATGTATTACAAGTAGCATATAAATCGTAAATTAAACCATTTAAAGTAATAGTATCTGCTATAGCAAAAACATTACCATAAATTTGACCTCCATCGATATTAATAGTATTAGCTATAACAAAAAGATCTCCACCAATTTGACCATTTACTGTAACAGTATCAGCAAAAACGAATGCATTACCATTTACAGTATCAGAGATTGTAACCTCTGACTCAGCTAAATAAAGGTCATTATTAACATCAGCCGCACTAGAATCAGTAGATGTATCATCTGTAGTTCCATCAGTAGTAGCAGTATCATCTGTAGTCTCTCCATCTGTAGTTTCAGTACCATCTGTTGAAATCACTGTACCCTCATCAGAAGTAGTAACAGCAGTATCATCTGTAGCTAAGCTGAATGTTGAAATTAAACTTAAAATTGTTACTAAAACAAGTAAAATTTTTAAACTTTTTCTTGACATGTTAATTGTCTCTCCTTCCATATTTTTAATATACTCAATCATATAGCTTTATTAGGAATTTGTCAATTGAAAACACAAAAAAAACACAAAAAACACAAGAAAAATCATGTGTTTTTGTGTGTTTCTTCCGAGCATAAAAAATATGCACAATTTGTATATGGAGTAAGTAACTGAGGTAAAATTTTATCAAGGGAGCATTTACCGGTCTTTTTGGTAAACACAATTACAAGTACAATTAATATTAGTCAAGAAATCACCTCTCCAAGCTTTATTATGAATAAATTGTGAAAAAATATTCGTTAAAATTAATTTTAATGCGAACTCTGGTATGTCTTGCACAAATGTTTAACAGTACAAATATCACACTTAGGCTTACGACTATCGCAAACCTTTCTACCATGGTAAACAAAAAGATGATTAACATCCCTTAAATACTCTTTAGGGAAAACTTTCAGTAAATCTAATTCTATTTTTTCAGGAGTAGTCTCTAAACTCAAGCCCAAACGATTAGAAATACGTTTTGCATGAGTATCAACCGCAATCCCAACAGGATTATTAAAAGCCTCTAACATAACAACATTTGCACTTTTACGACCGACTCCAGGAAGAGAAGTCAATTCTTCCATAGTCTGAGGAACTTCGCCATTAAAATCACTTAGCAGTTTCTTACTACAGGCAATAATATTTTTTGCTTTATTCTTATAAAAACCACAAGAATGGATCAACTGCTCTAGCAAATGAACATCCATATTTGCAAAATCTTCTGGCTTATTATATTTTGCAAAAATAGCAGGAGTAGTTTTATTAACCCTCTCATCTGTACACTGAGCAGAAAGCATAACAGCTATTACTAACTCAAATGGACTAGAAAAATCCAAACTACAAGTAGCCTCTGGATGAGCTTCTTTTAATAATCTTATTAATTCATTAATTGAGGTATCTTTTTTCATATAAAATCCTTCTTTCAAATACTTTTCACATTTTTTTTAGAGAATAATATAATATATTAAAAGGAGGTAATATATTATGTTATGCTTACTAAAAAAGACTTTAGGTGTATGTTTAATAGGTTTTGGTATCGGAGTTCTAATGGTTTTATTACTTCCAATAACGGGCTGGTTATTTATAATCGGTGTTGCATTGTGCCTAATAGGTATAATTTGGCTAGCATGCTAAAAATAAAGGAGAGTGTAAAAAATGAAAATTGTAGTAAAAAAAGTGCCCAAGTTTCTAAGGGGGTTTGTAAAATTAATATTTGGTATAAAAGACTAAATACATAAAAAGAATGTCTGAAATAGACATTCTTTTTTGCATGTATTAAGCTCTTGTTATTTTTCCAGAACGAAGACATTTAGTACATACATTTATTCTTTTTGGTTCTCCATTAACGATAGCTTTAACTTTTCTTAAATTTGGTTTCCAAGTTCTTGTAGTTCTTTTACTAATATGAGAACGAGTAATACTCAATTTATTACCAAAGCTAACTGATTTTTCACAAACTTCACATTTTGCCATTATAAGCACCTCCCATAAGTTTATTAAATACGACTATTAGATAGTTTACCATATTATTTACAAAAATTCAAGAGTTTAGCTCAAAAAAATAAACTAAAATAAGACAATAAAAGTAATTATGATAAACTTATTCACATAGAGTAGTCGACAAGCAAGAAGATAAATATGAAAAATTATGCAATGACGAATGTGACCTGGAATGTTCGCACAAACTCTTAATTCAATTTAATGAGGGGGCGAAGGCTTCGGAGCTAGTCTGTGTGAATAGGAATTTGTACTAATATTATTTTGACAAATATATGGGATTGGGATATAATTTGGAAAATAGTTTAGGGGGGGAGTGGAAATGAGAATAATATTAGCTTCAAAGTCAGCAAGAAGAAGAGAATTGATGGATTTATTTGTTCCGAAGTATGAAATAATAGTAAGTAATGCAGATGAAACGTTGGAGGAAGGACTAAGTATAGAAGAGCAATCTAAAAAATTGGGATATATTAAAGCAAGGGCAGTTTTTGAAGAAACTGAAGGTGATAGAGTAGTAATCGGTTCAGATACTATGGTAGTAAAAGACGGAGTTTTGTATGGTAAGCCAAAAGACCATGATGAAGCAGTTCAAATGCTAAACATTTTAAAAAACAGCAAACACCAAGTTATAACAAGTATAGCAATATTAGCACAAGAAGGGGAGCATTACTCAGAATATATAGACTATGATATAACAGACGTATATTTTAAAGATATGACAGACGAAGAAATAGAAGACTGGATTCAGGAAGGAAAATGCTATGACCAAGCTGGTGGATATGCAATACAACAAAAATTTGCAGTATTTGTAGACAAGGTATGCGGAAATTACTCGACAGTAGTTGGACTTCCAATACATAAAGTATATGAATATATAAAAAAATGGCTATAGAAAAAAGAGCGAGATTTTCGCTCTTTTTTCTAAGGGTAATTATTGTTTCTGATTATAGCGGTTTATAATAAACCATCCATCTAAATTTCTAGGTATATGTAATTGGTAGTCGTATAGGCATCACTTCCTTCCTACAAAGTGCTAATTGAGCGCACTGCATAATATTTTTTAAATTTATAAGTATATATTCTTTTAACAAATTTACATTTCTTTTAATCAATCGTATAAGCATACCTCCTTTAAAATTACTTGATTACTTTACTAAACATTATATAACAATCACTCCTTCATATAAATTCAGAACAATCTTCAAAACTAAAATCTCTCTCCCTGTTCTGTAAGCTTATTTTATATGAACCATATGTTTTTCGTGTGAATAAAATTTGAAGTTTATATGTAAAAAAAGAATCAAATGTGATAAAATGGTAAAAACAAAAAAGAGGAGGTAAAAATGAAAATATTAATAAAAAACTGTAATCTAGTATCAGTAGAGCCAGAAAGAGAAAAATTTGAAAAAAATATAGACATATTAATAGAAGAAGACAAAATAAGTAAAATAGGATATAACTTAAAAGAGGATGCAGATACAATAATAGATGCAACAAACAAAATAGTAATGCCAGGATTAATAAACACACACGCACATATTCCAATGAGCATATTCAAAGAAAACTTAGACGGATATTCATTACAAGAATGGCTAACACAAAAAATATGGCCGGCAGAAGATAAACTAACAGACCAAGATATATATGAAGCTTCAAAGCAATCATTCAAAGAAATGATTTCGACAGGAACAACAACGATAGTAGATATGTATTTTATGCAAGAAAACATAATAAAAGCAGCAGAAGAAACAGGAGTAAGAATAGAACTTACAAGAACCTTAATGGACTCAGATGGAAGAGGAGAACAAAAACTACAAGAATTGGAGGAATTGCTAAAAAGATATCAAGGAAGAAATGAAAATATAACAATAAATGTAGGAGCACATGCTTTATATACATGTAGTGAAGAATATGTGAAAAAAGCTATCGCATTAGCAGAAAAATATGGAGTAAATTTCCAAATGCATTTTTGTGAAAATAGCCAAGAAGTAGGCGATATAAAAAGAGATTATAATGTAGAAAATCCAAGTGAAGTATTAGAAAAATATTTAGGAGATACAAACACAATATTAGCACATGCAGTAAAATTAACTGATGCAGATATTGAAAAAATGAAAAATCTAAAAATAAATATAGCCCATTGTCCAGTAAGTAATCTAAAGCTAGGTTGCGGAATTGCAAGAATAAATGATTTAGTAAAATCAGGAATAAATGTAACCCTAGGAACAGATGGGCAAGGTAGTGGAAGTAACTTGGATTTATTTGAAACAATGAAATTTGCAGCATTATTACAAAAAGGAATAAATGAAGAGCCAAAACAAATGCCAGCATATGAAGTAATAAAAATGGCAACAATAAATGGAGCAAAAGCATTAAATAAGGAAAATGAAATAGGAAGCATAAAAGAAGGAAAAAAGGCAGATATAATTATAATAAATGTAGACGATTTTGTGGTTCAGCCTATAAATGACATATTTGCAGCAATTGTATATAATGTAAAAGGATACAATGTAGAAACTACTATAATAAATGGAAGAATATTAATGGAAAACAGAAAAATATAAGTAATAAACCTCTAAAAATAAGCATAACATTTATAAAGTTTATTTTTGGAGGTCTTTTTATGGTGTTCCTATTTAATAAGGCAAGAATATATTCATACGTAGTAGCAGTAACAACAGTTGTAGTATTGTTTGTAGTGGCAGCCAATATAAACACAGAAGATATGGCAATACAAACCTCAGTAACACAAAATAATAACATTATAGAAAACAATATTATTAATGTAATTGAATAAAAATAATTTTAGGGGTAAAGATAATAATAAAATCTCTGTATAAGTAAGGAGAATAAAATGTCTTTTATAGGAATTATTACCTCAAATAAAAATGAAGAAACACTAAAAAAAGCAATCTCACAAGAGCTAAAACAGGAGAATATAAAGCACAATAT
>CAYXUA010000050.1:0-9862 GCA_964468015.1 uncultured Clostridium sp.
ACATCATACGGGGAGATTTTTTTAATTGTCAAATTTCATGTTCTATAGGAATGCTTATACTGATATTTGACTGAAAAATTGTTGTAAAGTTTCTCTTATACGATAAAAAACTACTATATGCGGATATAGTAGTTTTTATCGTTTTTTTTGATTCATTTCTCCAAATTATATTGCCCATTTTACTGGTTCTGAAGGATCTTTCTTTTGCATCGTAGCCGGAACATTAATAACAGTCTGGTTTGAGCTTCCTCTCCATAACAATGTTACATCCCGCTGCTTTTCATCATATTCACCATCGACTAATACATCTACGTATTTTGCCAGTGGATGTTCATACAATTTATCCTCTTTCCAGCTGGAGCCTGTGTAATACCAAATGGTTTTGTTTGGATATTTTGATTTGATTTCTCTCATCAGTTCCAACACTTCGGCATCATTGGCTTCATGATGTGGATCACCACCAGAAAATGTGATTCCTGATACGTAATCTTTCTCCAATTCGTCAAATAATTCTTTTTTTGCATCGGAGTCAAATTCAATTCCGCCGTTTGGATCCCATGTACAAGGATTCTGACATCCATTACAATGATGGGAACAGCCTGCTACCCATAATACAACTCGTAATCCATCACCATTTAACATGTCGTCTTTTGTAATATTGTGGTATCTCATATTTATCTTCCTTTCTGCCATATAAGGCGTAAAAAAAAAGCAGTTGCCTATGCATCTGCTCTTATAAAATGTATTGTTATTATGATGTTATATAGATATCTTAACATATAATATGCTGTTTGGCAACAACAGATTATTAAGACTATATATTTTAGACCATTTTTTTTGCACTTTTTAGAAAATCTTCATCCAGATTCATATCATAAAGGTCATATAAATGTATTGCGTCCATTTTTGGCAATTCCTGTAAAATATCATAATTTGTTATCAGGATACTGCCTGTAAAATTTGAGTCCTTATGACGCGTAAGATAATGAGTTTGCTGCTCCGGATTACATGCCCAATAATACAGAAAAATATCATCTTTCTTGTCAAAAGATTTCAGGTCTGATTTTGCGAATAAATCATTTACTTCTTTTTCAACAAATAAAACTTTCTTTTTTTCTTTGTTTGGCGCTTGTGGTCTTACGGGAGCACAAACGATTATTGGTTTGATTTCAGTTACATATCTTACTTCTGTCATAAAATAGGACCTCCCTCAGTATATTTTTGAATTCCCCATAAAAAAAGCGACGTTTAAACGCCGCTAAACTTTGAAACACAATAATAATCTATCTTTTGCAAAGATAGAAAAAACCGTATTTCTAATTTTTCATTCCCTACTATTATTATATAATACTATATCAAGAAAAACAACTATTTTCAGTTAATTTCATTATTCTCATTCTCTTTTATTAAATTTTTTGAAGCCTCTGCTTTTTTTCTGTCTTTCGTTGCTTTGACTTTCTTTCCCCTTTCAATCGCCATTTTACGAAAAGATTCCATCACGTTACATTTGTTTACTAAATCGGTAATAGGATAAAAATTGATATTAGCCTGTTCATTATATTTTATTTCAAGCGGTACGATAAGAGGATGAAAATTCTCAATAAACATTTCCTTCATTTCATACATTGGAATATTCTCAGACATATATTTTGATACAGTAGACTGATTCTTAAAATGAAACATGTCTCTAATATCAATCTGTTTCAAATCGTGATACTTCATATTGATTTGAAGAGTATATGAAGTATAATAGAAGAAATCTTCTGGAATAGGGGTTCCTGGCAATCGTTTCCACAGGACATAAACGTGTTTGCTTGGAAGTTCTCCAAGTTTCGCATATTTCCGACAATACGGTGCTTCTATTCCAAGATATTTACTTACATCATCAAAAGTAAGGTCTAATAATTCCATTGTTTTTTTTAAGTCATACTTCATATTTTTATCCAGCAATTAGTATGCTAGTCTCCTTTCCTTATATTTCCTTCTTAATTATGTATACTCTATAAGATTATATACTACTATTTTATAATAGCATAATACAAATTTGTTGTACAGTTATTTCAATACTTAACCACAACTCAAAAATAAGAAAGGGAGATTATCGAAACCTTCCTTTCTTATGTGCTATAGTGTTGTTGTTTAACTGATACCAAGCATCTGCTTTTGTAGTTTAGCCTCCTTTTTCTTTTGTATTGCGATAAAATTACCACGTACAGTTAATGAATTAATGCATCTGCATGGGAATAATTGAATGCTTTCATCACATGAAAACAATTCGTTGCTTTCATCGGATTCATTATTTTCATCATCAATGTTAATCACGGGAATGATAAACGGCCTGAAATTATGAAATTTCTCTTTTAATTCGTACATGGGTATATTTTGTGCAAGCATAGAGCTTATAGTACTTTGAGTGCTAAAGCCAAACATTTGAGCAATTTCTGTCTGTGTCATGCCATGATATACCATATTTACTTTTAATACAAAAGAGGTATATTTAAAGAAATCTTTTGGTATTGGAAAATCAGGTAACTTTAGCCATAACCTGTAAATGTATTTGCTTGGCACTTCACCTTCCTTTTCATACTTATTATAGTATGGGGGCATGATTCCCATAAAATTGCCCATTTCCTCTATGGAATAGCCGTATTGCTGTCGAACAGTTTTAAGATCATATTTCATGTAATGCAACTCCTTTGTTGTATTCGGCGTACAAACAAAAGATATAAAGATTTTATCCTCTTTAATGTATATTATATCACATTATGATAAATGTGCAATTGGATATTTTTGCCAAATCATTTATCGAAACAAAATTTTATGGTTCCGTTTTCCAACACGAGCATAGCAGAAAAATTTTTCCCTGCTTTGGATTTAAAACCGGTTATTTTTTCTGTTTTTCCTTCGGATAAAAGCTTTATAATTTGTTTTTCTGGTATTTTTTTACTAGCTATTTTTTCGTTCACCGTGAACTTGCAAGAATTTTTATCGTCTTTATTATATCCTGAACACCCATAACCGAACGCTTTTTTTGCTATTTTTTTTCCACACAAAGGACATTTTGTTCCTTCCAGATATTCTATTTTCCTTTCTGGAAATGAGAATTTTATCACTTTCCTGCCCTCTTCTTCAACAAGTATTAATTCAGCTTCAAACTCTGTGCCTTTCTTAGATTTGAAGTGCTTTAGTAAGCCGGTGTTCCCTTTATTAATAAGGTTTTGGACTTCTGCTTCAGTTAGTTTACGTTCAGAGATTTTGCCTATAGCAAAATTACATCCCGAGCCATCTTTCTGGTATGCTGTACATGCATATCCAAATTTTTTTGTTACGATTTTTCCTGTATGACATGATGGGCACTTACATATTTCTTTTGTTTCATATGTGCCTTCATAATTTTTCCCGGAATTCAAGTCCTTTATTTTTTCTACAGTTTGTTTTATATAACATTCAACTTCTGTTCGATGTTCTTCCTGGCTGAGAATTCCGCTTCGGATTTTATCTAATTTGCGTTCCCATTCTGCTGTTATATCAGGGGAAAGAAAATCAGGTATTACTTCATTGATTATGTCATAAACCGCTATTCCATCTGGATGCGGGCGAATAATTTGAGTTTTTTTGTTATGTTCTATATAGCCTTTTGATATAAGCTTTTTTATTATTTCTGATCTTGTTGCACTTGTACCGATTCCAGAACCCTTAATCTGCGCTCTCAGTTCATCATCTTCAATAAGTTGTCCGGCGTTTTCCATGGCCAGTATCATTGAACCGGAAGTATATCTTTTAGGAGGTGTTGTTTTTCCCTCCTTAATGGCAAGGCTGCTTATTCCACAATCCATTCCCTTTTTCAATTTCTGCGCCAATTTGAATAAAGAATCGTTTCCAGTTTCTTCTTCAACCTCTTTTCCTATTACTTTCATATATCCTGGGTTGATTAATACCTTTCCGGATGTATGAAAACCTTCCTGCCCAATCCGGAACGCTGCCTTAACATGGTTATATACTGCAGGTGGAAAAAAAATACTCAAGAATCTCCTTACAATCATATCGTATACTTTTTTCTGCAATTCATTTAATTGACCCAACTTATCAAGGTTTCCTGTTGGAATAATCGCATAGTGATCCGTGATTTTCTTGTCATCCGTATATTGGCTATTGCCAATGGATTGATATGATTGGCTGTTGATGATTTCCTGCACAAAATCTTGTACAGGTGTATACTGCAAAAGCCCTTTTATGTTTTCATCTATGACCTTTGCAATGGCACTTGATAACACCCTTGCATCAGTTCTTGGGTATGTTGTAAGGGCATTTTCATATAATGTCTGAACTATGGATAGGGTTTCATCTGGGCTTATTTTCAATTTTTCGGAACATTCATTCTGTAATTCAGCCAGATTGTATAATAAAGGAGCTTTTTTATTAGACATATATGTTTCCAGTTCTTCTAAGAATGCATGTTCGTCTTTTATATTTTTGCAGAAGTCTTCAGCATCTGTTTTGTTGAGAAATCCTACATCCTTATAAAGGCCTTGAAAATCACTGTAAGCAGATTTTTCATCTGATTTCCATTCTGTTGTTAATCCAACGATTTCAGCGTTAATCTTGTAAAAAACAGTTTCTTTGAAATTATTAATTTCACGCTCTCTTCTTACTACCATTCCAAGGACACAACTCATGACCCGGCCTACATCAATAGATTTCCACTTATCGGATTTTATAATACTGTTAAATTTTCGTCCATACTTAACAGTCAGCATTCTTGAGAAGTTCATGCCTACTAAATAATCCTCAATTCCTCGCTCCATAGCTGCAGCATATAATGTATCATACTCTGAAATAGGCTTTGCTTCTCTTATTCCTTTAAGGACATTTTCTTTTGTAGTAGAATCTATCCAGACTCTTAATGCATTCATACCTTTTCTCATGCCACCTTTTAAAAGGATTAATCTGTAAATATATTCACCTTCACGTCCGGCATCTCCGCAAAAATAAGCGGTTCCAATGTCTTTCCTATATAGCTGTTCATGAACTACTTTATATCTGTCCATTAACTTAATATTAAAAATGTATTCGTCTGGAATAAAAGGAAGATCTTCGGAGTTCCATTTTTTATACTTTTCATCGTATTCTTCTGGATAAGCCATTTCGACCAGATGCCCTCTGCACCATGTTATAACGTATTGGTCATTTTCAAATTTTCCGTCTTTTTCTTCTGCAACATGTAAAATCTTTGCATAATCCTCCGCAACGGATTTTTTTTCAGTAAGGAATAAACATTTCATAAAATCACCACCAAATTTCTTAAAAAAATGCCAGCTTTTGGCTGGCATCTTTATCTGACTAATTGTTGCTTATATGATAGTTTTCTTTTTTACTATCGAGGTAAGTCCATAGCGAATCAAAGAAATTATTGAGTTTATCATATAAGGTTTGCCCCACCCAGCTTTTACGAACATTATCTGTTACTTCTACTACATTTTCAGCTACAGAATGTAGTTTTTCTTTCATGGGATCTGGTTCTTCCGGTTGATGCATTACTGTTATCCAGTCAATATTATCCGTAATACCATTTATGCTATCTAATTTTGAGGAAATTTTTCTCTCTTCTGCCCATATAACTCCTTTTTGCTCGTCTATAATTTTCTGCTGCTGTTCTAATTCTTTCATTTTTGTTTGGAGCTGATAATATTCTTTCATCAGTTTTCTGACAGACTCTTTTACAGAAACACCGGATTCTAAAGTTATATTTTGGGAATATGCTTCATAGGTTGTGTTTTCAGTAGTGTAAAAACTGTAATAAAGACAGTCCATACCTGGATGCTTCTCCATAGACAGCAGAATACCTATTAATTCTTCATTCCGATTAATTACGTGATATATCATTCCTACTTTGGGATTTTTTACAGTCATCAATTTTCTCCTTTTATCAGATAATAAGCTGCTTTAATTTCCTTATTTGTGTCAATAGTTCCTTCTCCGCATTCCAGTACATATTCGATGCAGCCATTTGGGATTTCATAGTAACAGATATATTCTCGGCTCCAGTTACCATCAATATGTACAGTTTCAGTTATATCATGAGTCTTTTTTGAATACTTAATGCCTCTATATTTTAGTTCTGTGCCATCAAGACCACGAAGTTTTATGTTTACATATGGTTCCCCTTTACAATTATATAGATTTAAGTCATATGTAATTGCATGCCAAGTGCAACCATCTTTGGGTTCACAATAGTCTTTGCCCAGTTTTTCTTTAAGGAGAGCGATTGCATCATTATCACGATATATATTGGTGATATTAATTACCGGTTCAGCTAATTCTTTGTTTTGGTAATCGTATGCCGTAATAAGAGCTTGATCACCAATATCTAACATAGTATAAATATCAGAAACGTATACGGATTCATTTGATCTTTTTTCCCTTTGATTACTAGAAGCATCTATAATATTTGTGTCGGAGCTTTCTTTTATATCGGTAGAGACTTGTTCGTCAGGTTCTTTTTCGGGCGTTAGGATACCTTCTTCAACATAAATCATTTCAGATGTTTGGTTTTCTTCTATCTCTACAGTATCTTGGATAATAGATTGTTCTTTTTGTTCTATTACCCCGTTTTCCCCAGATATACTTACACTGATAGTATCTTCACTTGACTCTGTTTCCGAAGTTTCAATTTCAAGTTCTAAAGTAGAGTCAACTATCTCAATTTCAGAAGATGACATTTCTTGTGTTTCAGTGATTTCGTCTACAATACTTTTTGTTTCAGAGGTATCTTCTTCTACATTAAATTCTGTATTATTCAATGTAGTATCCTCTATAGAATTTGTTTCTGTAGTGATATAAAGTGATTCAGCTATAGTTTCTATAATTTCTTTGTCATTCGAAGAAACCATAGAATAATCTGTTCCTGGAACACCAACAAATATTCCCCATTCTTCCCCATTCTCATTAAATGTTACAAGTTCACCGGTAAAGTCATCATATAACGTTCTGGTTATAGTAATAGCTGCATTAACTTTTGCAAAAAATCTATTTCCTTCCGATGTAATATCAAGCTCTTTTCCAGTTTTTGAAAACCATATATTACATATGTTGGAACTTTCTAGTGCTGTTTCATAGTCATCAGCTTCTGCAAAATGAAAATTCGTACCTTTTTGAGCAATGATGACCATTTTATTAAGGTTGAATAATATGTATTTAGAACTTCCATCCTTATAGACATAGTAAGTAGAGGAATCAAGTCCAGCTTCTTCCGATATTTGCGTGATTGCTGTAGCCATATCAAGTAAACGGTCATCTATATAGAACGATACACCTTCGATATCTGTGATTTGCGTATATCCTTCAGGTATTTCCACAGTGTTGGTTTCTGCTGATTTTACTATTACATTTCCAATCATACATAAAAGTATGATTGCACCAATCAAGTACATAATTTTTTTTACCATGCGGGTGAGTCCTTTCTTTATAACAAATATCATTATGCATATATGGTATCACAAAAAGATATTGTTTTCAATAAAAAAAGGATATGCAAAGCATACCCTTTAAATATTTTTTCTCAGTTAACTTTCAGTTTAGCTGAAAATCTTTTTTAATCTGTGGCTGTATATATTTTGTAAATAAATCACACACAACCTCTGCACCATGTGGAAATCTCTTAACTACTGCAATGCTCTCATTGTCAATATCTATAATACTATCCACCTTTAAGAAAAATCCATCTGCACTATTTATATCAATGTCGTTGATTTCATCTATGCAATCTTGCAACTGACATCCCAAATCTTCATACTCTTTGATGTTTTCAATGGTCTGTTTTTTGCTTTCTTTAAGGTCAAAAACTGTTCTATCAGCTATTTTGTTTAATAGATAACCCGAATTGATTCTCGCCATTAAGTGCATAAATTCTTCATGCTCGTTATATCCCCAGCCATAAGAATAATCGCCTGCATCGCTATTTATATTCAATCTACCATTATCGCAATCGAATATAAATCTCGCCCACATACACTCCATATATTCTTTATCATCCTTAGCTGGTGTTAATTTGTATGTAATTACCTTTGGTTCTATCCTTTCAATTTTCATAAAATCCCTTTCTTGTCTAAATTTCTAGTTGCTCGATTTTTTCGAGTAGCTGACTAAGTTTCTATTGTTTTTGGTGCGGCAGGTTGGATTTGAACCAACGACAACACCTGCACAGTTCCTTACACGTTTTTACGATGCTGTACAGGAGTGCTCTACCAAACTGAGCTACTGCCGCTTAAATATCTAGTGTCTATATTTGCTTTTTGGAAATACTTCTTCAAGGTTAATGCCATACATGCCTACAAAATTTTCCAAATCAATACAAACATAATCACTGCCAATCCTTGCTTCAATTCCACCTTCATCAAACAATGAATATCCAAAGATATCTTTCAATCTTTTAACGAACTCTCCAAACCAAATGAGATTAACCCATATGAAAAATTCTGTATCGCTAACCCATCCAAATTCATCCACATAGGAAACATCAGAATTTTCTTCATCTGGATTCATTATTAGTTTGTAAAGCTCCAGTTCGTAATTTTTATCCATACCTGTTACCTCTCTAAATCCTTATCAATCGAAAAATCCAACCTTTGTCCACAATTGCCACAATAATTATCTTCCATCTGCATACTGTTACACACTGGACATCTTCCGTATATATTTTTTATTACGCTGCTATGCGGAAAGAAAGATATTTTCATGTCCTTTACGTGCATAGGTTCTTGCTTTGCCATTGCTTCAATCGGTGTCATTTTCTCACTCTCCTAAAATTCTTATCTTCCTATGTAATCATCCATATAGAGCGTATTGATAAACTCTATAACCTCAAAAGGCATATTGCCCACAGTTTTTTCCAAATAACCAACCGCAAATGATAAACATTCCCATCTACATGTTAATAAACCCTTATCAATATTTTTCTTTAATGCTTCTTTCAATCCTTCCAGCATACAATTACCTCACAAAATCCTTACTGGTGGCAGAACCGTGTCCGCTTATCAGGCGGTTGTTCTTTCTAAGGCTTACTATGTGTTGGCACCACCACTAAATTTATATCTACAGACCAATACGAATAACAATAGCTTTAGTCCACATTACTTTTGCTTCGCTGCCAAGTTTACCTTCTGGATGTAAATCGTCTTTAAAAATAATTGATTCATCTCCATTCCAATCGGCAACTACATATTCTTTTATTTCGACGGATTCGATTTTCCCCATCCAATATCCACTATCTCCACCAACAACTTCATAATGTGTCATTGGCACAATAGGCAAGGATGGATTTTCTTCTACCAATTTAAGCAAAGTATAATTCATGATAAACACATCACACTCTTTTTCATTATCCGATTGAAATAGAGTATTTCCATCAACTAGAATATTTTCTCCGTTCTCTTTTTTCCATACACCAGCCCAATTCAACGGTCTCACATACCATTTACCGAAAGCCGTTTTGCCTTTAATTAAATTATTCTTAATTACTTCCACTCTCGTCACCTCACTAAATTTCTACTCTTCCCAATCTCTTTGATGTAATATCAATTCGCTTGGAATATATCTTACTTCTGTATCTTCTGCGAAATCCGTCAATCGATGTTTGGAAAAATCATACGCATTGTATGGATATTCTCCATCTTGAGATACTTTCATAAACAGGCGATTTTCCCACTTGAAAATATCCTCTAATTCTAAGCTCTTGAATGTTGTTTTTACATTTTCAGTCTTATCTATTATTTTCATAAAATCCCTTTCTGCCGTTAGTGGTTAAATTCCTATTTATCGGTCTATTTTTCTTGCCATCTTTCCAAAATGACATGCAAGGATATTT
>CAYXUA010000051.1:0-9862 GCA_964468015.1 uncultured Clostridium sp.
AAATTGCCAAAATCCCCCGTCCCTATTGGCAAAATCCCCGTCCCTATTGGCAATCCTCAGCCGGTAACATTATCTCCCAACTTTATCCTGCTTTTTCATGTATTGGTATTATTTTTAGTACTCCTGACATTTCAAAAACTTTTTCCAAGTTTGGTTTAACATTTGCAAGTTCTAAACTTCCCCCTAGCATTGCAAGAAGCTTATATCTTCCCACAACCATTCCTATTCCTGAACTGTCCATGAAAGAAACATTATTAAAATCAAATAAAGCCTTTTTAGGCATATATCTTTGAATTTCATAATCAGCTCGCCTCCTCATTTTTTCTGTTGTATGGTGATCAATCTCTTCAGTAATTTCCATAACTAATAGCTTGTCCTCTTTATTGTAATGTACATTCAAGTTATCCTCCTCCTTCTGTATAATTATATATACAATTTTTTCCATTTTTCTCCTTCGAAGAATTATGAGAAGTTTTGTCGATTTTTAGTAGGGGATCAATAGAGTAAAAAAATAAAAACATATCATGATAAAATTCATAATATGTTTTTATTTTTACTTTAAATATTATTGGTTATCTGTAGTCGTGTTGGTAGTTGTTTGAGTTTCTTGATTAGTAGTTGTTGTTTGCTGATTATTCAATTTTTGGTATTCTTCTAATGTTATTGTCTGAGTTCCATATACTAGGTAATATGTGTCTTTTCCTAAGTTTGTTATTGAGTATATTTTATCAAATTGACATGGAGCTAATAGTTTTCCTGTTGAACTTACTATTCCATATTTTTCATCTTTGCATATTACTATACCTTCAATTTCTGGTATTACTAATAGGTTATTTTCTGCTGTATCTTTTTTGGTACCAGCTACATATCCTAGTGAGTCATATACTGTATCTAGTAATTGGTTTCCATTCTTGTCAAATATTCCCCATTTTCCATTTTTCATTACTGGTATACAGTTGTCAAATAATAACATATTGTTTGTTATATCATTGCTTTTAAATAAACTAGCATTTACTCCTATTTGGTCATATTCTAAGTATACTATTCTTTTTCCGTTTTTATCTAGAACACCTTTTAAGTCATTGTTAGCAACATAATATAGTCTCAATTCATTATCTAATAGCTTTATTTCATCATAGTTTAAGTCTATTTTTTGTGCTCCTTCACTAGATAATATTCCTACTTTTTTTGAACTTGTTACAAAGAATTCTTGCATTACTTCTATAAACTCTATATTATCATATTTTGTTCCTATTAAGTTTTTATTATCTAAAGTTACTACTCCATATTTATATGAATCTTTCTGTACCTTTCCATTTTCATCTGTTTCTGCCTTTTTTATTACCATCATATTGTATAATAAGGCTTTTTGGTTTGCAAATGTTGTATCTATTCCTGTATAACCATATTGAGTAACGGCTACCTCTTGGTAATATGATACTAATCTATCTAATGTTGTTATTTGTATTCTATTTTTTTCTTGATTATATTTAAACATTACATTACATGCCGTTTGTATTGCATCTGATGTACAATATAGCTTGTTATTTACCAATTTTACAGGTTCATCTAATTCATACCATTCATAATTTGCATTAGTATCTGTCGGGTCTATTTTATATAGCTTGTTACTACCTACTTCAAAGCCTGCAACTTCATTTTTATTTTGTACATAACATTTTGAAGTATCTTCATTATATTTTCCATACTCGCCTTGATAATATTCATATCCTACTAATTTAGCAAAATCTTGTACTGATACATATATTTTTCCGCTTGATTCAAAAATATATAAATTTTCTGACATTACCGTTTGTTTGCTATCTACTGTCATTTTCAATGTTTGTGAGTCTAAATAGTATATATACATATATACTCCTAATACTATAAAGAGAGCAATTACTGCAACTATTATTGATATTTTTATTACTTTCTTAACTTTGACGTCTTTCTCTTCATATTCTTGTCCCATTAAATTCATAATAATTCCCCCTATTCTTCGGTATATCCATATTTTTTATAAAACTCTTTTTTAAAGTTTAGTAAATTATCATTCTCTATTTCTATTCTAACTCTTTCCATAAGTTTAGTCAAGAATCTTAGATTGTGTATTGATAATAATCTTACTGCTAGTATCTCTTCTGCTTTTATTAAATGCCTTATATACGCGCGAGTATAGTTTTTGCAAGTATAGCAATCACATTCATCATCTAGTGGCGAGAAATCTCTTTCATATGTTGCATTTCTTACGACCACTTTTCCCTTTGAAGTCATTGCTGTTCCATTTCTTGCTATTCTTGTTGGTAAAACACAGTCACACATGTCTATTCCTCTTATTGCTGCTTCTATTAGATAGTCTGGTGTTCCTACTCCCATTAGATATCTTGGCTTTTCTTTTGGTAATAATTTTGTAGTGAAATCTAAGATATCACACATTAATTCTATTGGTTCTCCAACACTAAGTCCTCCTATTGCATAACCCGGAAAATCCATTGCTATTAAGTCTTTAGCTGATTTTTCTCTTAGGTCTTTGTACATTCCACCTTGTACTATGCCAAATAGAGCCTGCTTTTCGGTATTCTTGTGCGCATCTTTGCATCTTTTAGCCCATCTTGTTGTTCTCTCCATCGATTGTTTTGTGTATTCATATTCTGCTGGATATTCTACACATTCATCAAATGCCATTATTATATCTGCCCCTAGAGCCTCTTCTATTTCCATTACTTTTTCTGGTGATAGAAAATGTTTACTTCCATCTAAATGAGATTTAAATTCAACTCCTTCTTCAGTTATTTTTCTTAAATCCCCTAGACTAAATACTTGGAATCCTCCACTATCTGTTAGGATTGCTCTATTCCAGTTCATAAATTTATGAAGCCCACCTGCTTCTTTTACCAGTTCATGCCCTGGTCTTAAGTATAGATGATATGTATTAGATAATATTATTTGTGCTTTTACTTCTTCTTTTAATTCTTCTGGAGTCATGGATTTTACTGTTGCCTGTGTTCCTACTGGCATAAATACTGGTGTTTCTATTATTCCATGTGGTGTATGTATTCTTCCTCTCCTTGCTCCTGTTTGTTTACATTCGTGTAACAATTCGTACCATATTGCTTCTTGCATTTTTTCGCTCCTTTTTAATATATTATCATTGCATCTCCAAAACTAAAGAATTTATATTTTTCTTGTACTGCTGTTTTATATGCCTCCATTATAAATTCTCTACCTGCTAGAGCTGATACTAGCATTACTAGTGTTGATTTTGGTAGATGGAAATTGGTTATTAATGCGTCTAAACATTTAAATTTGTATCCCGGATATATAAATATGTTTGTGTCTCCTTCTGTTTCATCTACAAATCCGTTTTCATCTGCTATTGTTTCTATAACTCTGCATGAAGTAGTTCCACATGCTATTACTCTATGTCCATTTTTCTTTGCGTTATTTATTTTATCTGCGTCTTCTTTCTTTATATAGTAATGCTCTGAATGCATTTCATGCTCTTCTATATTTTCTACTTTTACTGGTCTAAAGGTTCCTATTCCTACATGAAGTGTAACTTTAGCTATTTGAATTCCTTTTTCTTCTATTTTCTTTAGCAATTCTTCTGTGAAGTGTAATCCTGCTGTTGGTGCTGCTGCTGAACCATCATATTTTGCGTATACTGTTTGGTATCTATCTTTATCTTTTAAGCTTTCTGTAATGTATGGTGGAAGTGGCATTAAGCCGATTTTATCTAATATCTCGTTAAAAATTCCTTCATATTCGAATTCTACTTTTCTATTGCCATTTTCCATTACTTCAAGGACTTTTCCTTTTAAAATACCTTGTCCAAAATTTACAACTGCTCCTTCTTTTAGCCTTCTTCCAGGTCTTACCATTACTTCCCATATGTCATTTTCAATTCTCTTTAATAATAAGAATTCTACATTTATTCCAGTATCTTCTTTTTGTCCTAATAATCTAGCGGGTAGTACCTTAGTGTTGTTTATAACAAGACAATCACCTGGGTTTAAATAGTCTATTACATCTTTAAATATTTTGTGCTCTATTGTTTGTTTTTCTTTATTTAATACTAAAAGTCTTGCTTCATCTCTCTTATCACTTGGATGTTGAGCAATTAGTTCTTCTGGTAGTTCATAATCAAATTCTGATATATTCATTTTTGCTCCTTTATTGTATATATTCTAGTTTTACTTTTTGAAATAATTTGAATATATTTGTAAATATTCCTCTTATTTCTTCTATAATATTCTTTGGTTCATTTTCTATATCTATTTCCATTGAGAATGTAAAATCACTTTCATGTACAGGTTTTATTGTGTATACAGCCTCATCTAGTCCATAAGTTTGTCCTGAACTATCTGTTATATCATGATTCATATAATCTATATACCATTTCTTTAAACCTACTACTTTTTCGTTTTTGTATCCATATTGTTCATAGTCATGTAATGCAGGTCTTTCATAATCAAATTCTTTTGCATTTCTTTCTAATGTGTGCAAAAATTCGTGTACAAATACTTCTTCTGGGAATTCGTTTACTCCTGTCACATATTTATACATATAGCTTTTTTCACTATTAGGAAGCCTTATATTTGAAAAGCCCATATTTTGATATGAAATTCCGCCTAGTCCTATCCAGTCATTAACTGGTATTTCTATATTCTGAGACAAATCACCTAATTTTACAGCTACAAATATATGGTCATATTCTTTTTGCTTTAAATATGGGTCTATAACTTTACTTACATTTTCAGGATTAACATAGTATGCATTTTCGTTATCATATGATAATGAGGTTATTGGATCATCTAACTCAATTATTTCATAATTTACTTTCATTTTTCCTTTCGAGAATTCCTCAAATGAATTCTTAAATCTTGCCATACCACTTTTCATTTGATTTATATCATCTACATTCATTGCTATATCATATTTTGTTCCATCTAATTCTACACGAACATTTTTAAATACAAAACATACGAAATTCCATTCATTTGTTGTATCTAAAACCCCATATTCAAGTTTTATATCATCAAACCATGCAGTTCCTGTACATTCATCATCATATCCACCAAGCCTAAAGCCAATGTTTACCTTTGTTCTGTTTCCAGAATTGAAATATAGTGTAATTTCAGCCCAATCTTGTGTTCCTACAACAGCACTTGACCTTTCTACTGAGCCCTCTATACTTATTTGGGCTCCTCCTCCAGTGTTTTGATTTTTGGTAATTACATTATCTGTTTTTACTTTACAGCTTACTTTATAAGGGGTATTAGGTTGTACCTCCATCTCTCTAAAAAACATAGCATCATTGAAACTATCTGATTCTATTTTATAGCTTCCTTCTTCTCCTAATCTTACATCAAAATCTCTTGAAAAACTAGAAGTATATATTTTTTGTTCTGCTCGAACAAAATCATTCAAGTTTTTCATTTTATATACGCCATATACCTGTATTAAAATATATACTGTAACAATTAGCGTTAAAAATGAAACTATTTTTCCAAAGGTACCTTTCTTTTTTTTCATATAATTACTCCTTTGTATATTGTAACATAATATAATTATAACCTATAAAATGTGTTATTTCAATATTTCTATTTTATTTTGATTACATTAATTCCAAACAAAATAGAACTCAATTTTATCCTTGTTCAAATTTATGCACTCTAATATGCCATAAGAAAAAGAGATTCCAAATTCAGGGAATCTCTACGGTTATGCTCATGTCAAAATGCCTTTTAATTTTTTGATACTTCTTATGAAAATCATTTGTGCTTTTTTCTCACTAATATTTTCCTTTTTTAAATATTTTTCATATGTCTTAAAAAAGCCCATTCCATTACCTGTTTCTAATCCATACACGCCTTTAATCAATATTTGTTCCGTATCGGATAACAAGTCAATATGTTTTTTCAGCTCTTCAATATAGAATTCTTCTTGATATGATTTGTTCCTTATTGCTATCATCCAATATAATCTTCTATATTCTTCTACGACATTTGCATCAAATTTCTCGGCATCTAATGCCTTGACATTTTCGTGCTTTATTGTTACTATAAATGCTCCGTATCGCATATTTCTCATTGTCATCAAGCCCCTCTTTTTAACAGAACATTAAGCATAACCCCCAAAAAATATATATTTTGTATTTTAACATATTTTCCGCCAATTATCAATATCTATTTACACGAATATATTGATAATTGGCGAAAAATAAAGAGTTGCATTGCAACTCTTTATTCAATTCCTCATTCCAACACATACGATTTTTGTGGATTTTGAACAAAATCCTTTTTGAGAATACATTTTTTGTATTTACCTCTTTCAGAGGTAAATACTCTATAGAGTATTGATTCAAAAATTTCATTTGTTACATTTGAAATCTCACGAGCCCCTGTATTTTTCGTTATTGCTTTTTGAGCAATTTCTTCAAAAACACTATCGTCATATTCTAAAGTTATACCATTTTGAGCTAAGTATTTTTCATACTTTCTAAAAATAGATAATTTAGAATTTCTCGCGATTTGTGCTAAACTCTCTTTAGAAAGCTGCTCAAACTCAACAATGGTATCAATTCTACCAGCAAACTCAATAGGCATTCCATAGGCAATTAAATCATCCTTGGTGTAACGTGTATCTTGAGATTGCGGTAAATCATTATCTGAGTTTGAATTTCCAAAACCAATTTTCCTCTTGCCTAAGCGTTGTTTTCGCTTTTCTTCAATACCACTAAATGCTCCCATAAATACAACTATCATTTTAGAAGTATCCAAATAGCTAGGAAAGACTTCTGAAGCAGGACTGCCATATTCAGCTAGAGGTATCTTTGTTCCCTCTACAATTTTTAAAAGACTGTTTAAAACATCTTTTCCTGAAATATCAGCTTCATAATCATAATTGATTTTTTTGTCTATTTCATCAATTATAATCATGCCACGTTCTGCTTCTTTTGCATCGCAATTTGCATTATCATACAAATTGTATACCATGTCTTCAACATCTCCACCAACATATCCTTCCTTAGTAAATTTAGTCGCATCCTCAATAGTATACGGCAATTTTAAGGCTCTTGCAATTTGCTTCATTGTTTCTGTTTTACCAGAACCAGATTTACCAATTACAAGTATATTAGTTTTGATAGTTTGAATTTTTAAGCTACGGTATATAGCAAGTACAATACGATCAACTGCACTATCTTGTCCGATAATGTATTTCTTGATGTTTTGTTGTAGCATTGCTATATTGGGAATTTTCGTTCTCCGAACTTTAGCCTTTTTGGGCAATGGTTTTGCTTGATTTCCTCCTACTGCAGTAGTATTTTTTTCCACAACAGCATTGTTGTCTACTTGTTCTAATTTTCTATCAGTCATTTTATTTCCCTCCTTTTAAATTTAAATACAGGGGTAACTAATGTTTACAAATTATGTAACTTCATATATTATACTACATATCTGGTGATTTTTTCAAGTATTTTAGTAAATTGTTTTATTTTCTCTGTTATATTCTTCAAATACACTTATACAATTTTCTCTATCTATCTGCTCTAATTTAATTAAGCCATCATTATTTCCCTTTAAATACTCATATATGGCATCATCTCTAAAACCTATATCTGCTGCATCTTTTTTAGTACATGCATAATATACTTCTTTTATATTTGCCCATATTATTGCAGATAGGCACATTGGGCATGGTTCGCAAGATGTATATAATATGTATCCTGATAAATCATAAGCTCCAAGTTTCTTACAAGCTTCTCTTATAACTGTTACTTCTGCATGAGCTGTTGGGTCATTATTTATTAGTACTTTATTGTTCCCTTTTGCTATGATTTCTCCATTTTTGTCTACTATAACGGCTCCAAATGGCCCTCCTTCTCCACCGTCTATGTCCATTTTCAGCCATTTCTTTCGCCATTTTCATATATTCATTCATTTTAATATTCTCCTTTCTAAATAATCTGCTGTTAATAAGGACGGGAAAAATCACAATTGATAATTGTCGTTTTTCTCCGTCCCCATTGACATTCTATTTTCTTAAATTTGTTTCCAGAACCAGTCTAGACTGTTGTTTATTACCTTTGTTTTTTTAACTTTTGATTCTATATCATCTACCCATAGATATGATAGGAATGATATCATTACTAATCCAAAGTCTACTGCTAATGATGAGCTTAGCACTTTTATAACATCTTGAGTGGCTGTTCCAGCTAATGTAACAAATTGTATTGCATGAATTATTATTAATGCTAAATGTACAAACAATACTATTTGTGGTATTAAACTTCTTTTTGTTTCTTTTCCTAAGTACACTAAAAGTAAAGTTGCTGCCAAGATTAATATAGTATTGATTGGGTCTGCGGTGTTAAAAATCATGGTCTTCTACCTCCTTTTTATTTTATCCTATATTTTACAAAAAACTACTGTAATCTATTTTTTATTAATTCTGCAAGTTCGTTAGCCTTTTGTGTAATATATTCTTTGTCTTTACCTTCTATCATTACTCTTACTAATGGTTCTGTTCCAGAAGGTCTTATTAGTATTCTTCCTATTTTCTCTTCTTGTTCTAATTTCTCTATTGCATCTAAAATTGTTTTATCTTTTTTGTATTCTTCTTTTTTGTCTGAGTCTATTTTTACATTTACTAAAACTTGAGGATATATTGTAATTAAACTTGCTACCTCTGATGCTGGCATATCTTTTTCTAGTATTGCCTCTATTAACATTAGTGATGTTAATATTCCATCTCCTGTTGGGTTATAATCCAAGAAAATTATATGTCCTGATTGCTCCCCTCCTAAGTTATAATCATTCGCTAGCATTTCTTCTAGTACATATCTATCTCCAACTTTAGTTTGTTTAATATTCATTCCTTGTTCTAAGCAATATTTATTTAATCCTAAATTGCTCATTACTGTTGCTACTAATGTATTGTTCTTTAGCTTTCCTAGTTTCTTTAGTCTGTCAGATATTATTGCTAGAATAACATCCCCATCCATCACATTTCCTTTTTCATCTACAGCCAAACATCTATCTCCATCTCCATCATAAGCAATTCCAAGATTTAATTTGTTTTCTACAACGAATTTTTTAATATTTTCTAAATGTGTTGAACCACATCTATCGTTTATATTTATTCCATTAGGATTATTACTTATTATTCTATAGTTAATTCCCAATTTTGTAAATACCTTTTCAGCAAATTTATATGTAGCTCCATTTGCCACATCTATTCCTACTGTGAATTCTTTAGTATTTTTAGCATTTAATCTATCACCAAAAGTTTCTTCGAAGAATTTAACATATTTTTCTCCAAGTTCTGTTTCTACTTCTGATACCCCTATTTCATGATGTGCTGCCACTAGTTCTCCCATTTTATCTGAGTCTAGTATAGATTCTATTTCCTCTTCTATATTATCCGGAATTTTTGTACCTTTATTACTAAAATATTTTATTCCATTGAACTCAAAAGTATTATGTGATGCTGATATTACAACTCCTGCATCTGCTCCTAATTCTCTAGTTAAGTAAGCTACTGCTGGGGTTGGTACAACTCCTAATAATTTTACATTTGCTCCATAGCTCAAGAATCCTGCTGTCATTGCACTTTCTAATAGAGTACCTGATAAACGAGTATCCCTCCCTATTAATATTGTTGGCGCATGATTTGCATGTTTAGATAACACACATGCTCCTGCTTTTGCTACTCTTAATGCGAATTCTGGTGTTAATTCTGTATTAGCAATTCTTCGAATTCCATCTGTGCCAAAGTATTTTCTCATTTTTGTTTCCTCCATCTTTTTTTACATATATTATTCTTGCTAAATGCTATGTGTTATTATATATTATAATAA
>CAYXUA010000052.1:0-9852 GCA_964468015.1 uncultured Clostridium sp.
ATCTTCTATAACCCATACAGGCTCAATACTGTTATTTTCTATCATAATTTTTCCTCCTATAATCCCATCATTTCTTTGATTACTCTGTCTGACATTTTTATTGTTCCAACTAAAATTAGCATATTGAATACTAACTCTCCAATATATGACCATACTTGATTAACTGCTTGTGCATTTGCGTCAACTACTGGTGGGCTACTTGCAAAGAGTGAAAAGATTATACAAGCTAATACTATTATTGCTCCCTCTAAACAAACAGCGCAATAACCTTTTATAAAGCTTTTACCAACATAACTTGTTGGCTCTCCTGCAAATGTTGAAAGTGGTACAGGTGCTATTGCTGTATATAGATAAAGTCTAAAAAATCTACCATATACAGATAAAATCATTACAAATGACAATACTGTTATAAACAAGCCACCGTATAAGTGTTACTGCCCATAACGGTATGCTTTCAAAGAAACCGACAACTTTCTATCGCTGTTATCATTTCTTGTGGCAATGCCGTTTGTGATATTCCTCCAAGTCCTGCTGTTTCCATTATTTTACCTACAACTCCCTGTGTTATATCAAAAATTGCTAACATCAAGTCGAGTCCGTACATTATTACTGTTTTTGATAATATAAATCGTATAAATAACTTGAATATTTGCTCTGGCTTTTTAACTTCTGCAAAACTACTGCAAGTTTTTACAATACCAACTGCAAAGAAAATTACAAGCAACCCTAGTCCTATTGCTTGTAATGTACCATTTATATTTACAATTACTTTCCAAATACTCCCTCCTTTAAATGTTTCTGGAGTCTGTGATATTAGTTGCCATATTTCGCTTAATTTTTCATTCCAAGTATTCAAAGCATTTTGTAAATTTCCTACAACCCAATTATCTGACAAATCTATCGCCTCCTATTCTATTTTAGGGTAAGTTTTATAACTTACCCTCCTGTAATAAAATCTAATACTTGTTTTGCAAATGTTATAATAACTCCTCCTGCTAATGAAAAGAATCCATTTGCTCTTTGGCTAGGGTCGTGTGATTTTAATGCAAGTCCTATTTGCACAATTCCCCAACCCATTAAAATAACGCCTATTCCTTTTATAACGTCAAACATAAAATTTTGTAAATTTGATATAACAGTTAATGGGTCGTTTGTTCCAAAAACTGTATTATTTCCTAAAACTAAAACAAAGGCTACTAATGTAACCTTTGCCATTATCTTAACTATTTTTTTCGCTTTTTCTTTCATTTTCCAATTCCTCCATTAAATAATATTTTTCAATTTCTTCTTCCGATAAAAGTTCATAACCTTTTATCTCTTTTAACTCTTTTAATTCTGAAATATCTTTTGTTTCTATATCTTCTAATTTTAGTAATGAAGCTGTTGCTTTTTCTGTTCCTCCGTGTTCATAAAGTTTAGAATTTCCATCTGCAGTATATTTTAAATTAGGGTGTTTCAAAATATCATATTTATAGTCAATAACTGGCTTTTCGCCCCTAATAAGCAAAATAGCTTTTTCATTTTCTAACATTCTTACTTCGTCTGGAGTCAATAAATCTCTTCCTGTTGCTTGATAGTTTGTTGAATAACTACCAGAATGTCCTGTGCTTTTACCGTATGTGTTTGTGTCTATTGTTTCTTTGCCAAGCATTTCACTAATGAATTTATGCGTACTTTGCTCATTTCCTCCGTAAATACAAAAATTCATCACAATTTCCTACTATGCTCTCCCATTGTTTTTCAAAAAGGGCTTTTAGTTGTGATAAATTTTGTAAAATAATTGAAACAGATATATTCCTAGAACGCATTGTCGATAAAATCTTTTCAAAATCATCCGGTAAACTTACATTTGCAAATTCGTCCATTACAAAATGAACTGGCATTGGCAATGCTCCTCTATATTTATTATCTGCTTTATAAAATAACTCTTGGAATAATTGGGTATAAAGAATACTGACTAAAAAATTATAAGCAGTATGATTATCTGGTATAAGAGCAAATAGTGCGACCTTTTTTTCGCCTAATTCTCCCATATCTAATTCGTCTATCATAGTTAATCTTGCTATATCATCAACATTAAATTTTTCTAATCTTGATGATAATGTTACTTGTATTGATTTTAATGTTCTTCCAGAGCCACTATGATAATCTTTATAATACTTTACTGCTATATGATTTGGATTTCTAAACTCTAATCTCTTGAATAAAATATCTAACGGACTTTCGTACTCGTCATCATCTTCTTTTGGCTTTCCTGCTCGTAACATTTCTGTTACCATAGGAAAGTTTTGTTCTTCCTTTGGTGCTTCATATTTTAAATAAAATATCAAAGCCGACAACAACATAGACGCTGCAATGTCCCAAAATGGATCATTGCTTTGGCTACCTTTTGGTGTCGTGCTTTTAAATAAATTTGTTACTAACTTTTGCACATCATTATCATCTTTAAGATATACAAAAGGGTTATAACAATGACTTTTCTTTGGTGTTACTAAATCTAATATTTTAATCTTGTAACCCTCTTTTTCTAACAAATGACCTGTATCTCTTAAAATTTCTCCTTTAGGGTCTAATATTACATAAGAGCAATTACATTGCATTATATTAGGCTTACCAAAAAATCTTGTTTTACCTGCACCGACTTCCGTCCGATTACTAAAATATTAAGATTTCTCCTGTGTTTTTTTGCTTTTAAACCTATACTAACATTTTGTGTTAATATTTTGTTTTGATTATTAGGAAATTGTTTATATTTATTGTTTATTTGTTTTGCATTGCCCCATAGTGCAGAGCCATATTCTTTGCCTCTACGGTAATTTTTTTTACTAGAAATATATAACCCTATACCTAATCCATATATAACTAATAAAATAAAAACTGTCTTTATACTATTTGCACAAAATTCAATATTAAATGGTGTATTTGCTCTTTTAGGAAATTCATTTATTACTTCTATAATTCCACCATCTATATATGGTGCTATCATTAAGGCAAACCATACAACTACAATTCCTCCTAAACAATACAATATTATACTATTGTTTTTATCTTTCATAACTTGAAACTTTTTCTTTCTTATAAAATCTTTGTTTTTTAGTAGGGGCTTTTAATACTTTCAACAAGATTTCATTTGCAATTTCTGGGTCTTGATTTTGCTTAATCATATTAGTTCGTTGGTCATTTATCATTCTTATTATTGCGTTATGCTCGTACCTATCTAAAACTAAAACAACTTTTTTCTCGCTCATATTAACCTACCTTTCCTGCACTTTTTCTTTTTTCTTTGCTTTGTTTTGTTCTTTATTTTCTTTTTCAAATTGTTCTACTATTCTATCATTTATCTTTTCAAAATCTATTCTTATTGTATCTAGTTCTCCTCTAATATCTTTTGCTGTACTTAATGTTCTTATTTCTTCTGGTAGAATGTCAAAATCATAATTTGAAACATCAATTCCATACTTTTTACAAAGCATATATGAAATACAGTAACCTTTAAATTCTTTATATTCTGAATCACTTTCTTGTCGCATTTCTATACTTGCTAGTTCTTGTGATAATGATTGAAATAATAATTCTCGTTCCATACCTCTGCAAATATATAAATTATTTTCACTTTTATCATACTTAGCACTTATTGTTCCATCTGGTAATCTATCAACTACTTTTATTTGTGCAAAACAATTATGAATAAATGCTGTTAATAATTCTTTGGTACTATATTCTTTAATATTATTCTGATTTTCTGCTTTTGTTTGTGATATATCATATACTGTTTTAGGATTCCAATAAACTCTGCCTGTACTTTCTGATTTATTAGGCTCTAGTATTTGGAAACTTTTAGGATTAGCATTTAATTCTATTCCTAACTTTGTCCACGATGTTTTATCTTTAAATTGTGTTGCATTTGGCTCTCTAGCTTGTATTAGTAAACAATTTCCTACTGAATGTTTTGAAAATTTACTTTGTATATCAAGATATTGTTTAAATTTATCACTATTACCTTTTACTAAAAACGACATTTTTTCCATTGTATCGTATGCGTCTTTTCTGTCTTTCGCTTGTTGTTCTTTCCAATTATTATTGTTATATTTAGGCTTATATGTTGTTTTACTATTTCCTAAAATCTCATCTTCAACGCTCATTCGCTTACCTCACTTTCCTTTTTGATTTCTTTTTTCTTTTTTTATTTGGCTCTAGGTGTTTTGGCTCTTTAAATCGTTTTCCTTTTTTTATTGTATTTTCTTTTAAATGCTTTGGCTCTTTCTTTTCTTTCGTTTCTTTGTTTTCTATTATTACATTTTCTGTTGAAATTTCTGCTCTTTCTAATGCTTTTTGTGCCTCCCTTATTTCAACCTCTTTTGTTATTTCTTTTAATTCTTTAATTACAGATTTTTTAGTTCCTTTATTGTTTATTTTGTCGTTCTCGTTCTGCTTGATAGATAAGGAATTCTCTAACTGACTCTTTTCCTCCGTATTTTCAAAACTGGGAGATACTTGTTGTATATTTTGGTCTTGCATTTGTTCTTCTTTTGGACTACTTAAAATATCGTCAACTAATATTTCTTCTTCCGTTTTTTCTTTTACATCTTCTTTTTTAGTATTGTCGCCTTTTTCCAATTCTCTTGCAACAGAGGCTTTATCAACATCAATAAACTTAAATCTTTCTGCTATACGATTAACTCTTGGTGCATCTTCTTCTTTTATCAATATATCAACTATGCCGTCAATTTTGTCATTTTTCTTATGTGCTAATACACAATATAAAATTCCATACTTTTTTGCCTCTTGTGAAAACTTTTTCAAATCTTCTGCTTTAAAAGAATAAATTTTTAACTCCTTACCTGTTTTTAGTAAATTAGTTAATCGTGTTTTTCCCATTGTTTGCTTTCTTTCTGCTAACATCGCACAAATTGCTACTGCAATATTTTTTGCTCCCTCTCCTGCAATTCTAAAAGCTACTTCCATACCCTCAAGACTTAATCTTACAATTTGTTCTGCTGAATCACCTGATGTATTCATTTTTTCCTCGCTCCTTTCTTATTTCATTTTCTTTTTTTTCAATTTCTTTAATGTTATTTTTCATTGTGTCTGTTCTTTTTTCTATTCTTTCACATATTACCACCTCACTTTTTAAATAATTTATTTTGCTAGATAGAACTAAAATTTCATCACAAATTTTTTGCCTTTGTTCTGGGTTTTCTTGCTTATACTTTTTCCTTCTTAATGCAAGTCTTTCTTTGAATAAAATATTTAGTTCTTCTGCAAGTGCATTTTTATATGAAAAAAGTTCCTTTGTAGTTTTTATTTCGTTTCTACAAAGGAACTTTATCTCAGTTGAAGTTTGGTCTAACTTTTTTATTTCCTGTTTCATTGTTTCCGACATTCTTGTCCTATTCATATTTTTAGGCAATGTTTTAAATAAATAACGGTAGTATAAATATAATCTATATAAACTACCTCTATCTACTTTTATTTTTTTATAATTTTTATATTTCTTTTTGCTCTTATATCTTTTGAATTTACTATTTGCCTCTGGAAATGGTACTCGTTTCATTTCTGTTAATAGTATTCTTTCTTCTATATTTCTTATTGTGTACTCTTGTCCAAATGCTCTTTCAATTCTTATATTTCTTTTATATGGTGGTCTGCATAAACTGATTTTGTTTGCTCTTATTGTAATTGTATAACCCATTTTCTTTAAAATACTTTCAAAATTTTTATATGAATATGCCTGTTTTATTGCAAAGTCTAAATCTTCTTTTACCATACAATAATAATCTGCTTTTTGTATATATGAGCTATAATGTTTTGAATAATCTATTTTGTGTTTGCCTAATGAATCTGGTTTTAAAACACTCAAATTATATTCTTTGCATAAGTCATCTGATGTTTTCCTCATTAGAGCATAACTTTCTCTATTATCTCTATATTTCCCACCATCGACAAATGAAACAGAATTTAGTACAAAATGATTATGAATATGGTCTGTGTTAAGGTGTGTTGAAACTATTATTTCAAATCTATCGCCCCATAATTCCTCTGCAAGTTTTACTCCAATTTCGTGTGCAATTTCTGGTGTTACTTCTCCCTCTGCAAATGATTGAAACGAATGATATGCTAATATACCTTTTTCTTTTCCAAATTTTTTCTTTGTTGCAATCATCTCTTTTAATGCTGTATCTTTATCACAATTTACTCCAGTAACAAATACCTGCTTTTCTGTTTTAAAATCAGCTTTTGCATATTCAATAGTATTGTGTAAATCTCTATACCAACTTTCCCCATTTTTTATATTTGTTGTTTTTTCTGCATTAGTTGTATATTTTATTACTTTGTCTAGCCTTTTACTAACTTTCCAAATTGCAGTTGTTGCCATATTATTTCCTTATAAAAGTTCTTGCTTGACTTTTGCTATTAGCTCTCTTAAATTTTGCCTTTCTCTTTCAAGTGGTGCTTCATCTATAAAGCCATAATTGTAATATGTCCTACCTATATTCCTAATAGCAGTTTCTACATCTCGCATTTCTTTTATTAGTTCATAGATGATTTTTTTATCTGGCTTTTCTCTCATTGAACAACCTAATGCAGTTTCTCTCATAAAAGTTGATACATCTCTTTTAACTTTTTCTGCCTTATTTTTTATATTGTTTTTTTCGGAAAATGTTACACGAATTGGAATTGTAAATTCTCTTATTTCTTTTTCCATTTTTTTACTCCTTTCTTTGTTTCAAACGGGGATTGGGGTCTCCCCATACTTTAGCATTTGTGTGTATATACAAATGCCGTGCTCGTTAGGACATAAAATCGTCTTCCAGAGGAATACAATTTCCACATTTTTCGCATACAATTTGGGTATATTCTCTTGGTAAATCGTCTTTTATTTCTTCATCTTTTTCATTATCTTCTTCTATTAAAATCATCTCATCTTCTGGGTCAAAATCATTTAAAACATTAGTTAGTTTTAGTTCATAAAACTTCTCTTTTTCTGGAGCAAGTTCCATTATGGAATTTTGCTCATCTCCTAATATTGTTATTAAATTTTTTAATGCCTCATTATAATTTTTTTCCTTTATTTGTACCTTTAATTTTATTGTTTTTTTAATTTCAAATTCATAAACTTTCATATCTTATCTATTCCTTTCATTTATTATTTTTTCTTTGTTTTTTGCTCTATTTATGCCTAGAAATTTGCATAAATAATCGTTATAGTCTTTTTCATATTTTGGTGGTCTATCAAGAACTTCATATTGTTTTGATAATACAGTTTTTAGTGCTTTTGTTGCATTTCTTCCTGCCGTATCATTGTCCAAACATAAGACTATTTTTCTTATTTCCTTATGATTTTCTAAATAATTTTTTATTGCAAGTGGTATCTTACTTTCTTCAATTATTTTAGACGGCTGATATACTCCTGCGAGTGAAATCATTGTTTTATTCTCCCATTTTTGACCATATAATTTAAAAAAAGTTGCATAAGATAATACATCTATTGCACCCTCAAATATAAATATTGTGTCTGTTTTTTCTTGTGATTCTAACTTAAAAGAATAAGCTTTATTACTACCTGTTGCGTCATTTTTAAAATTTCTTTCATCTGTTGACCTGCAACCTGCATATCGTGGAATTTTGTTTTCATCATAACCTAAAAAAACAACATTATGATAATATTTTTCTTCATAAATCATTTTGTTTTTTATACATTTTTCGATTATTTCTTCATCAATTCCACGACTTTTTAGATAGTTTTTTACTTTATTTTCGTTATAATTTTTATCTGGTAAAATGAGTTTTCTCTCTTGTTTCCTTTCTTGTTTTTCAACATATATTGGTGTTTGAATTTTCATTTTTTCTAGTATAATCTCTGCTGTTTTAGGGTATGGAATATTACAAACTCTTTCCAAATAGTCCATTGCATTTTTTCCACCAATACCTGCTGAACACCAATTCCAAAAACCGTTTGAAATTCTTAAACTGTCGTGTGTTCTTGTTGTATATTCTCTATTACTTACCTTTACTAATTCATTCGGCTCATAATTTTTTAAATATGTTAATAAATCCATTTCTTTTGCTTTTTTCATTAGTTCTGGTGGAATATATTTTGACATTTTTATTACCTACTTTCTTTGTTTTTGTGTCTTTTCATTTCTTTATATTCCTCTGTTATTTCTTCTATTTCGTCATCAACTATAAACTCAAAAGCCTCTTGTAATTTACTGTCATCATCTATCCACCTATCATAACAATTCTCCAGCACATTATTTTCTTGTAACAATGCCTTTATCTCGTCTTTGTCCAAATTTCTGTCTTTTATTTCTTCTTTTATTTGCTCTTTTACTGTTAATTTATAAGCATTTTTTATGATTTCGTCTTTGTTTTCCTGTTTTAAAATTTCTACATAATTGTTGTATTCTGAGTCTAATTTTTCGTCTAACTCTTGCTTTAATTTATCAATATTGTTCATTGCTTTTTCACTCCTTTTTCTTAAAAATTGGCACAAAAAAAGCACCTACCTTTTACAGTAAGTGCGTGTTATATTATAAACTTTTTTCTCTTATGCCTAATGCAAAAGCTTCTTTAACTTCTATTGCATTTCGCATATCTTCTAATTTGATTATTTCTAAAATAACCTTTTTTTCTTCTGTTGTAAATTCTGTTATTTTATTATTTTCTAAATAATCTAATACTTTTGGGTTTTTGTTTTTTAGATTATTTATTTCTTTTCTAATTTCATCATATCTTTTGTCTTTATATAAAACTTTTATTTTAAAATCTTCCATAAAATCATTAAAATCATCGTCATAATCATTTATAAAACTTGTAGTATAATCTTTCATTTTTTTGTTTATTTCTACACTATTTATTTCGTTATCTAGTTTTATTCCGTCTACAATTCCTAATTTATAATATTCTTTGCTCCAAAATACAGAATAATTTAAAAACTCTTTATATATACTTTCAAGCTCATTATTTATTTTTTCATTATTATCTGCTATCTTTAAGATTTTATCAAAAGATTTTACAATTTTACTTATATATCGCTTTCCCCCTTTCTCATTATTCATTTTTTCTGTTTCGTACTCATCACATCTACCATTATATAGTTCTTCTATAATAGGCATTTTTAGCACCTCTTCAAATCTATTTACTTTCATTACCTTTACCTCCTGCAATTATTTTACATTTGCTATAAATATTTGTAAAATGTGCGATTTACCTATTATAATCTCTATCGTAGTCTTGACTCTTTTTATTTTCTGTTTTTGACTCATTTTCTTCTATATCATCATCTATAATATTGTCGTCTGTTTTATCGTCAAGTTTTAATAGAATGTTGATTTTATCTAATTTTGCAGATTTTTCTTTTAGTTCTTCTTCTTTATCAAATGGAATTTTAGAATCTACTTTTGCTATTTCAAATTGATTTTTTGTATTTTCTAATTTTTCCTTTTGTTTTTGCAATTCTTTTTCCATATCTGATATAACATTATCAATTCTTGTTATATTTCCGTGTATATCACTACCCAAATTAACATTATATGTCGAGTTGTTTCTTAATTTTAATTGAAATGTACTGCCTAAAGTATCAATTTGTAAAGCCATTTTTAGTCCTCTATATTCGCCTATATCTTCTAATTCTGCATTTTCTTTATTTTTACAAATTTCTAATATTTGCTTTCCTGCCTCTTCTTTAATGTAGTACATCTTGCCATTTAACTGCATTGGACTAAACTTTTCTTCCGTTCCTAAATTAGTATTAGCTTTTACAATTTCAATATCTTTTTCTACCGCAGTAATTGTATCTTCTATTCTTTTTATTTCATCTGGGTAATATTTTACTATCATATCTTCTAA
>CAYXUA010000053.1:0-9838 GCA_964468015.1 uncultured Clostridium sp.
GTATATGTTCTGAAATATCAATTTATCTATTATTATTATAAATATAATTTTTAATCTTGTCTAGCGAATTGAGCAATTGTTCGGTTGGTAAATATTACTACATTTTACTTATTTTATTTCTTTTCAAAAAAGCTTTTATCAACACCACAAATTGGACATTTGAAGTCCTCTGGCATTTCTTCACCATAGTAAACATATCCGCAAACTGTACATACCCATGCTGTTTTACCTTTTTCAGTCATAACTTTTAAAAGTTCATCTTTATGCTCTTGATAATATGCATAAGTCATTTCTTCAGCCTCTTTAAAAACATCCGCTTCTACTAATCTTCCTATAAATAAAGTATGAGTTTCATTCTCAATACTATCTACGATTTCACATATCATATATCCTAAGGAATCACTTATGATATTTAAACCTTCTTTTTGTATTAACTCTACATTCTCAAATTTATTAATATCTCTCATTGAATTAAGTCCAAATGTTTTTATAATCTCCGGATTTACCTGTTTTCCTAATACTGATAATGCAAATTTATTATTTTTCTTTAATAACTCATTCGTATAGTTCTTCTTCATTACAGAAACTGCAATCAAAGGATTATCACCTGAACTTACTTGTGAAACTGCATCTACTATGCATCCTCCTTCTGTTGTAGTTAAAACATACATCCCTTGAGATATTTTTCTAGTTATATTTATATTTTTCATAATATTAAAACTCCTTTGTATTATATATTCTATTTCGCCTCTTTTATATCATATTCCATATAAATTCTCAATGTATTTCACAAAAATTAAATTTAGTAATTGGTATACTATCTGCTACTCCGCCGTCAAGGTATCTATCTCCATTTAATTCTACCATTTCCGAAACAAACGGCATTACTGCAGTTGCTTTTAAGACTTCCATTTGTTCAAAAACATTATCTATTTTTACATACTCCGCTTTTCCTGTATCTACATTTGTAATTGTAGCATAGAACTTAGTATTAGATTTTTTATATGTTTCTTCATCAAATACATCTAGTTTAAATGGCACTTCATAATAGGAAAAATCTTTATTTATAATATTTCCGGTATCCCTCCTATTTTTTCTCTGGAAGGATAATATCATAAAAGAGAGTAATTATCAACTAATTACCCTCTTTGTTTTATTCATATTAATTCTTATATCTACCTTTAATATAATTTTTAGCTATTTAGCATTATGTATCAAGAAATTATATTTATTAGCATGTCTTAGCTCGTCAGTCATTATTGACATGATTAAAGTATAGCTATTACCACTTGGCATTGTTCCTAGTATTCTCCTATACCTAACTACGGCATCTAGTTCACCAAATAGGGCTTTTTCAAGGTTCTCTTTATAGCTTAGCTTATTCTCTGTAGCTACTATTGTTGTACTTGCTGGTATTACTTGCCCCGTAAAATTGTAATATAACTCTCTTAATATCTGATTATGTTTTCTTTCATCATCTCTAATACTTCTAATAATTTCTTTTTCCTTTTCCGTTGGGGCTTGTTTTATTAGATTATCATAAAATAGTTCATCTTCCCTTTCATCTTCTACAGATTTCCTTATCTGAGCTATTGCCTGATTTAGTGTAATAATTTCATCATTATACATATTATTGTTCTGCTCCGCTCTTCTATAATTATAATCACTAAACCCATAATATTGATTATACATATTATAATCTGGATACATTTTCATCCCTCCTTGCAATTATAATATGCATTTTTTTATTTATTGATATTAAAATTCTACTTTTTCTTATTCTCTAATCTTTTTAAAAAGCCACAAGTCCTACAAAGTTCACAAGTTATGATACTATTTTCAAAATTATTTTTAATAGTTATACTCTTAGGCTTTTTTAATATATCGTCTAGTGTTTCCTCTAATATATTTCCAAGTGGTATGTCTCCATTATTATCTAGACAACAAGGCACAACTGTTCCATCTACCAGTATTGCAATTTGCTCTTTTAATGCTAGACATTTTCCTTTTTCTATTATACTTTTTTTATTAATGTCTGGCCATGTAAACTCTGTGTCTTGATTGATAAACATGTTTTTCTTTAGTTGTATGAAATTATTTTCAGTTAGCTGCTGTTTTAGATTCTGTATATTATAATAATCTTCTATTGCTTTTATTATGCTAGTGTTAACATCATTTTCTTTTATACTTTGCAAATTCCATAATCTATATGAAATTATTATATCTTTTAATTCTTCTGCACTTTCAAAAATATCCTGTAAATATTGTCTGCTTAAGCCTTCATTTTGTATAACACTATGAATAGAAAAATTAATTTGCCTTACTGCTTTAGACTTCTTAATTATTTCAAGTTTTTCCTTTATTAATGTACCATTTGTTGTTATATTCGTCCTTAAATGGTATTTTTCTAATATTTTAAATATATCTTCCATTTTATTATGTAAAAGTGGTTCTCCTTTTACATGCAAGCATACCAATTTAGTATAATTATGTATTCTGCTTACTATCCCTTCAAATCTTTCTAAACTCATAAATTGTCTATCTCTGCTTGTTTCCGGGCAGAATTTACATTTCAAATTGCAGATATTAGTTATTTCTATATATATTTTTTTAAACATTTTTACACCTTATAATCTTCCTATATTCTCCTAAACAATATAATATGTATAGGAACAGCATATTTCACTGCTCCATATCTATTTCTCTTCATTTTTATTTTTCAACTCTGCATTTTTTATTCTTTCTGATTCAAACCATTCATCAAAATAGTCATTAAATAATAGGTCTTTAGTCTTCTTCATATATAACCATCCAAATATACAAGCTATAATTGCGCCAATTGCATCTACAATTAAATCTTCCATTGTATCTACTAGTCCGTCTTGTCCAGGTAATCTAAATTTCTGCATATTATACCCTAATAGTCTATCTGCTGAGAATTCAAAAATCTCCCAAGCTACTCCCATTGTTATGGCAAAACAGAATGCAACAATGATAACAAATATTGGGCTTAAATTAACATTTGCATCTCCATTTTCATTTAATAAATATACAAAAAGGAAGCCTACTATACCAAGTACTATTCCTGAAGTTGCATGAAGCATTGTATCCCACCAAGGAATTTTATCATAGAATCCATTCATTTCCCCTAAGACTTGTGCTGCAAATATAAACAAAGTAATTACTACTTGTAAACGCTTAGGTAAATATACTCCAAATCTCTTTTCCAATATACTTGGATAATATGTCATAAAAAATGTCAATACAAGCAAAAAGTCTTGACTATGCTCATTAACAATCCAGCCTCTTATAAATATAAGGATTAAAGCGAATCTTACCAAATTTGTTACAATCACATTAATTCTTTTTTTATATAATCTTTTACGTGGCATAAAAACTCTCCTATTTAATTAGAATTTTATCTTTTTCTATTATTTCGCTTTCCAACAGTTTTCTTAAAATTGCTCTTCTTTTTCTTCCTTCCATATCTGAAAATAGTTCAACTTATATCATTTCCCATATTGGAACCCATCCGCTAATTAATAATAGCTCTTTCCATATCGTTTCTTCTTTTATTAGTGTTGATAAAAATATAAATAAAATTCCTAAAAATAAAAAAAATAGTTGTTCTACATTATTATCATGGCGATTTTTTAAACTTTTATTATATTCCTCTTTTAAACCTTCTTTTATCATTTCACTACAATCTTGCTCTATTGTGCATTTTTTATTAATTATGATTTTAATTTTTTCTTCCTACCAACTTAGCTTGCTCTATCATATACTCAAGTATATCACTAGAAATTTTTTTCTCATTATACTTTTCTATAAAATCATATTTATCTACTATATCAATCTCCATATTTTTTCCCCTCTTATTTTTCAAACAAAAAGAGACTTCGTTTGCAATTTATATGGTTGCAAACAAGTCTCATTATTTAAAATAAAGCCAGATATTTCTATCAGTATGTTGACTTTATTACATATTTCTATGCTAACTACTCCCTTATTTATAATTTATTATACATGTTTCAGTTTGTTTTGACAAGTAATTTAACTTAAAAAATGTAATTTACTGATTTTTTTCTACTAATAGAGTTTCAACTTTTACTGTTTAAGTTTCTTTGTAAAACTATTGCTTCACTAATACTTTCTATCCAGCCCATATAATCACCACTTTCTCTGTTCTTGTTATATCTTACACTTTTTTTGATTATTATACCCGATTTTTTGTGCTATCTTTTGTCTATGTTACCATTCTATCATTTATTCCATCTCCACACATCATTACAAATTTATTTTCTTCTTTTAATTTCTTTATAATACTCGCTTTTTCTGAAGGTAATACATTAGAAATTACTTTTGTAATTCCAATTTCTTTCGCGATTTTCTCTGCTGTTTCTTTATTATCTCCGTGTTAGCATAACTGTGTCTATTTTATTAATCGTAGGCAAATTAATCATATGTCCCATTGAAATGTACATCAATATACTTGTGGATGCCCATGAAAATGTCTAACTTCTTCATCTTGATATGCAAATGGCTTTCCTATATCATGTAATAACGCTGCCATATTGAGTTCCACATCTTTAGTATTTAGATTTTTCGATACTTCTAAAGTATGTTACCAGACATCTAAATGATGATGTGGGTGTTTATGTTCAAATCCAATCATATATCTTATTTCTGGTATTAAAGCTAATAAATATTCCATATTTTTATTGATTGACTCTGCAACATTATCTTTCCCTAAAATTTTTTCTATATCACATAGCACCTCCCTTTTTAACAACTTATATAGTCTTCTGGTGATATTGTTTATACTCTAGTTCTTGATTTTTTATACTAACTCTTGTATTGCTTGGGATAGAGGATGTTATAAAAGCATTTCCTCCAATAACAGAATCGTGACCTATTACAGTATCTCCCCCAAGAATAGAAGCTCCTGCATATATAGTTACATTATCTTCTATGGTAGGATGCCTCTTTTTGCCATGCAACTTCTGTCCTTCTCTGGTAGATAATGCTCCAATAGTTACTCCCTGATAAATTTTTACATTATCTCCAATAACAGCAGTCTCCCCCACAACAATTCCTGTACCATGGTCTATGAAGAAATATTTTCCAAGTGTTGCTCCTGGATGAATATCAACACCCGTTTCTGTATGTGCATATTCTGTCATGATTCTTGGTATAAGAGGCACTCCAAGCAGATATAGTTCATGTGCTATTCTGTTTACCATAATTGCAAAGAATCCTGGATATGAAAATATAATTTCTATTTTATTAAACGCAGCAGGATCGCCATCATATGCAGCTTGTAAATCAGTCTGGACTAGTTCCTGTATTTTTGTTAATTTTTCTAGAAACTGTAAAGATAATTTTTCACCTTCATACAATAACTCTACTTCTTCCTTCTCTTCATATTCCGGCAGATACTTAAGGGCAATAGCAATCTGCTTACTAAGCTGATACAATACATCTTCAAGATTCATTGATAAGTTATTTCTTACCGTATATATATGATATTCTTTATTCTGATAATATCCTGGAAATATAATATTTCGTATTTGGGCAATTATTTTAATAATCTCACCCTTATTAGGGTGAATAAAATTCTCTATAATATTAATATCCATTCTCTGTTCATAGTCTGATATTATTTTTTCAACAAGGTTATTAATATCATTTTCAAGTCTATGTACCATTGTTTTGTCTTCTCCTTTTAAATAAACTCTTATTCGCCACTAAATAATGGAGTAGATAGATATCTATCTCCAGAATCAGGCAACAGTACCACAATATTTTTTCCTTTATTTTCTGGTCGTTTAGCAAGAATTGTTGTAGCTTTTAACGCTGCCCCTGAAGAGATTCCAACCAAAATACCCTCAGTCACTGCAAATCTCTTCCCTTCTGCGAATGCATCCTCATTTTCAATAGTAATTACTTCGTCATAAATCTTTGTATTCAACACATCTGGCACAAATCCTGCTCCAATCCCTTGAATCTTATGCGCTCCAGCGGTTCCTTTAGAGAGTAACGGACTCGTTGCTGGTTCTACAGCTACAATTTTGATATCCGGATTTTTTTCTTTTAGATATTCTCCTACACCCGTAATTGTTCCTCCAGTACCAACACCAGCAACAAAAATATCTACCTTACCTTCTGTTTGCTCCCATATTTCCGGACCTGTTGTAGCTTTATGAATAGCTGGGTTTGCTAAATTAGTAAACTGCCCTAAGATAACAGAACCATGAATTGCTTTTCTTAATTCTTCTGCTTTTGCAATGGCTCCCTTCATTCCTTTTGAACCTTCTGTAAGTTCTAGTTTCGCACCATAAGATTTTAGCAAGTTTCTTCTCTCAATACTCATCGTATCCGGCAAAGTAAATATAGCCTGATATCCTTTTGCTGCAGCAACTGCAGCAAGACCAATTCCAGTATTACCAGATGTAGGCTCAATAATAGTTGCTCCTGGCGATAAAATACCTTTCTTTTCTGCATCCTCAACCATGGCTAGTGCAATACGATCCTTTACAGAACCTGCTGGGTTAAGATATTCTAGTTTTGCAAATATTGATGCACCTTTCACATTTATCTTGTCTGCATAACGACTTGCCTTTAACATCGGCGTTTTTCCGATTAATTCCATTGAACTTTCAACTATCTTACTCATCATTCCTTCCTCCAATTCTTAATAATCTTCTACAACTCATACCTGAGTTATTTATCAGTCTTTTCTCCACAGTATTATGTTTGTTTTTTCTTCTGATTTGGTAGGCTTAATTTTATTATATCACATATTATTCATACTATGATTAATTTGTTAATGCTATAAATATCTTTCACCCTATGTAATAAGATTTTCAAGATATTATATTTATGACTCAAATATATCCAAATTGTCACAATTGAAAGGAGAGTTAGTTTTTAATTTCTAACTCTCACTCAACAATCAATTATATTCTTCTAGTTTCAAATAATCGTTCCTCTTACGTTCGTTTCTTATTTTTTCAATTTAGTTTTGAGATATTTTAATAGTCTTTATATTCTTTTTCGTTTTTTTATTTTTCAATATACCATACGACATTTGATACATAAGCATTTCATCTATTATCTTAAATTTAGTACCGTGACCACTTCTATATGACCGCGTAAACGGAAACATATCCACCGGAGTTATCTCCTTTGTTTCATACGTTTCCTCTAGCATTGCTATATCTCTCGCTAAGGTTGCAGGATTACAGCTTATATATACAATCTTTTCTGGTTGCAATCCAAGTATTGTCTCTATTGTCTTCACATCCAGACCCTTTCTTGGCGGATCTACAAATACTACTTCTGGCTTTATTCCATATTGCTCAATTATCTCTGGCAATACATTTTCTACTTCTCCACAGAAAAACTCGGCATTTTCTATTCCATTTATTTTTGCATTTTCTTTTGCATCATTTACAGCATTTACTATTATTTCTATTCCAAATACCTTCTTAGCTTGTTTTGATGCAAATATTCCTATTGTTCCAATTCCACAATATAAATCTAGTATAGTCTCTTTTCCTGTTAGCTTCGCATATTCTAATGCTTTGTTATATAAGACTTCAGTTTGAATTGGGTTAACCTGATAAAATGATAATGGTGATATTTTAAACTTATAATCTCCTAAAACATCGTATATATATCCTTGCCCATATATTGTTTTATTCTCAGTACCTAATATAACATTTGTATCCTTCATATTATAATTTAACACTACTGTCTTTATTTCAGGATATCTACTTGTTATATACTCTGCAAATTCGGCTTCCTGCTTAAATTCCTTGCTATTCAAAACAAGAATCAACATCACTTCATTTGTTATTACCCCAATTCTAATTACAATATGCCTCATTACTCCTGTCTGCTTCTTTTCATCATACATTGTTATATTCCTCATTTTCATGTATTCAAAAGCATCCTTAGCAATTTTATCAGACAATTCATTTTGAATATGACATTTTTGTACTGGTATTATTTCATGAGAACGCTTTGCATATACTCCCATAACTGGTTCTCCGTTCTTATCTATTCCTAGAGGATATTGCAATTTATTTCTATAATTATATGGATTTCCCATGCCTATGGCTTTATTTATTTTTATATCTCTTTTAACTTCTTTTCTTATGCAATTTCGTACAGTCTGCTCTTTTATATTCAAAGTTTCCTCATAATCTAGAAATCTAAGGCTACATCCGCCACATCTTTTATATGTAGCACAGTCCTCATCTATTCTATTTTCAGACTTCTCAATTACTTCTATCACCTTAGCAAAAGCAAAGTTTTTATTTGCCTTTACTATTAATACGCGAACCTTTTCACCTTTAGTGGTTTGGGGCACAAATATTGTATAATCATTTATCTTGGCAATTCCTTCTCCATCTATTCCATTATCCATTATGTCTACTACATATTCCTCATTCTTCTTTATATCCATATTTCACCTCATTCTACTAACAGCATTTTATATTTTGATAAATCTGTTATACTTACCTTAGAATCTTGATTCATATCTGCTGCACATAAATATTGATTTTTTAGCACTTCGGTTTCTACTAAATGCATTTTTAATTTTGATAAGTCTGTTATTGTTGCTTGTCCATCTCCATTTATATCTCCAATTAATATACACACATAAGATTGTAGTATATCTCCTGTTGTCTTATTAATCAAACTTATTCTTGCATTCGTATATATATTGCTTGTATTTTGTAATTCCATATCTTCAGCAAGTTCTATATCCTTTAATTCCTCTTGTGGATCTTTTAAGTTAAAGTAAATTAAACTATTTTCTTTTTCGTTACTTAATTTGAATTCTTGTTCTAGCTTAATCACTTCAACTGGTATTTCTATTTTTGTATCTTTTACACTACCTGTTATTGTGGCTTGTCCATTACCTATTCCAGCAATTTTACCATCTGTATCAACTGTTACAACATTTGCATTACTACTACTCCATTCCACTTGAGGATTAGCATTTATATTTGATTTTACTTCATAATTTATTTGATATGTTTTACCTTCAATTAAAAATATTTTAGTTTCTTCTACATTAAAATCAACTATTTCATCAATATATTTTGGAGTTAAATTATAATGCTCTGCAACTGCTGTGGCATCTGCTATTGCTATTTTTCTTAATTTCTCATTTGTATTTACAAATTGAAAATCTGTTTCTGAGTTAATATAGCAATGCTCTATCAATATTGTAGGTACACCTTCTCCATTTTGAACATTTGCAGATACTGCATCTTCTGGCCATACCACTCCATAATCTATTTTTGTGCCTCTCATTGCATAACGAATTATTCCATAATAGTCTGCTATTGTGCCATCTGAGTAGACATCTGTTAAGTCTCTATCCAATAGTCTTATCATTACTCCTCTATTTGCAATTCCAAGCTCAAACAAATTATGCAATACTTTATTACCCAAAGCTGTCATTTCTTGATTATATTTAGGAAGAGAGGTATTTGCTGTTACATATACCTCTGCTCCATTTTTTATTGTAGTACTACTATTATTATGAACTGATATTAATACATCTGCATTGTTATTTCTTGCAAATATTGCTCTATCATATATTTCTAATTGTTCATCGGACTCATAACCCGAATGCGTCAATAGTACTTTTACATCTTTATATTTTTCTAATTCTTCTTTTAAATATTTGGCTATTTTTAGGTTAATATCTCTTTCATATGTAACACCATCACAAGCAGTTGCTCCAATATCATTTCCACCATGACCTGGGTCAATTACTATTGTCATTGCATATGTTCTAGTTATTAATATTAAATAA
>CAYXUA010000054.1:0-9835 GCA_964468015.1 uncultured Clostridium sp.
GTTTATTATTATTTAAAATTTATTATTTATTATATTATTTGTCTTATAAAATGAGAAAAGAGCTAGTCGTAGAAATTAAATGTGCGACTAGCTCTCTGTTTTATGCTTTTAATTTGCCTTGTTTTAATAAATTTAGCATCTGTATGTTTTGACTTGCTGTTCCTTTGTAATTGATTATTCCGTTTATTTGTGCTAATTTCTTTCTATTAGCATATGAACTATCTACTCCTATTTCATTTAATGCTGATACTATTGATGCACCATTATAATTTTTATTCGATAAGTATTTAGTATTATCTATTAAAACATTATTATTTCCTTTTAATAATTCTATCATTTTTAAATTTTGTTCTGCTGTTCCCTTATAATTTGTGATTCCTAATTTTTCAGCTAGTATTTTTCTATTATTATATGAACTATCTACTCCTACGCCATTTAAGGCCTCTACAATCGAATTTCCTTTATAATTTGCTAGATTTGGTAGTTCAGACACATTCTCATTAGTATTATTCTCTACTTTTTGATTTATATTAAAATATTCTGCTATTGTTTTTGCTTCTGCTACTGCTAATTGTTTTACATTTTCATCATTCAATAGCCATTGTGCTGATTTTAGGTTTGTATGGAAACTATGTTCTATAATATAATATAAAGGCACTCCTGCATTTCTTGCACCTCTTAAAACTCCATAATACTCATTATTATTTGTACTATTTATTCTTGTCGATGTTTTTCCTGGTTGTTCTGTTTGCATTGTATCTTGTATTATTTTTGATAGTTTTAGCGCTAACTCATCGGCATTGTTTTTATTATCATATGCTCTGAATACCACTGGGTAATCTACTTTTTCATTATCTGTGGCATTTGAATGTAACGACATAAACAAATCGCAGCCACTAGCTTTTTTTCCTCTTTGTGTTAATTCTAAATCCTCATTTTGATTTTCTCTTGTTGTTATCACTTCTATTCCATATTTTTCTAATTCTTTTTTTAATAATACATGTAATTTCCAATTAAACTCACTTTCATAATATTCTTTTAAAACTGGGCTTTGATTATATTTTGCATAATGCCCTGCATCTAAACATATCTTCATAATTATTTTTCCTCCTTATCATTTATGTTGCTACAAACGAGCAATTCACATTTATGATTTTGCCTAAATCGGCGTTTTGAGCAATAACATATCCACTAGTATTTATAAACACCGTAGTTCCTGTATTTGTATTAATGTTCGTAGCTGGTACATATAAATTCGCTTTTGGTCTAAATCCATCTGGTAAAACACAGATAGTAGCTTCTGTCCCACCAATTATTATAAATGAAAGATGTACAATATTCCCTTCCATAAAAAGTATGGCTTGTACATTATTGTGAATAGTCCATGAATTTAATAATGTTATGCTTGCTTCTTTAGACAAATTTATGTTTTGAAATTCATTATATCTCTTTTCCCAATGAGGCAACGCCATATGACATCACCTCATTTCTTTTTTTGTTTAATAGTTTATAGTTGTGTGTGTGTGTGTGTACAGCCGCAAGGCTTTCAACGTTTATTTCTTTCATTTCTATTCCTCCTTTTTATTTAATTTTTCTTTTAACTTTTCTGGCACAGGAAATCCAAGTTTGGCACAATTCTCTGCTAGTGATACTAATTCCATATAACATACATAAATGACCATAAAGTATAATATTGAACTTGTCCCAAATGCAAATTTAAATAATGCACCTACAGCTATATAACACAGCTCTGCGCATTTCTTGCCAAGCCCGTCTCTCATTCTTGAACTAGATATCTCGTTATTTTCCCAAGCATTGTAATATCCTGTTACGATATCCAGTACCATTAAAAATAAGGGTAATAAAAATACCCATATTATATTTGTAAACTCTAAATTCATTAGTTCTTCCATTGTTTTTCCTCCTTTATTCATTACTTTTTTTACAAAATCATATCTTCTCGCATATGCTTCATTTCGTTAGCTATTTCTTTGATTGTAGCAGTCAGCTTTCTGTTGTCTGCTACCTCTGCCTCTAAGCTGTCTATTCTTTTAGTATTCGATTTTGCCCTTTCTTCAACATGTGCTAATTTTTCAATTATTTCGGCATTTTCCATTCTTTATTTTCCTCCTTATTTATGGCACATAGTATGAAAAACCTGTAAATATCAATTTTCCCACGCTAGCAGCTGCAACATCTAGTTGTCCAGTTCCGCCAGTAATGCTTACATAAGTACCATTACTTTCGGTTGTTGCTGGAAAGTAGTAGGTTCCTGCGGGTCTAAATTCTTTAGGTAAAACGAGAATATTTTGCTTTGTACCATTTTTTATACATAAATTTATAGTTACTGTGTGACCTTCTTTGTAGATTTGACATGAACTATGTCTCGTCCATGAATTTACTAGTAAACTATCTACAGATACTTCTACCGAGCCGTCTACTAAACTCCAATCTCCCCAAGTTCCTTCTACCTTTGATCTTCGATACATTCTTGTGCCATTATATCTTGTAAATTCTTGAATTAAAAAGTTGTCATTCCTTTTTTGAGTGAACAAATACCCATTCTCGGAACAAGGTCCGTGCTGTGAATCAGTTGTGTATCTAAAATCTGTTTTATTTATATTATCTATATTTTCATCAGACCTACTTGATTCTAAGCTAATTGTTTTCCATTCGCTCCAAGTTCCATTGTAATAATACCTTTGATATACTTCATTTGTATTATATCCCACTGCAATTTGTGAACGATTACTTTCAACGCTTTTTGAATTATAAAACATTGTTTTTATATAGTAGAATTTACCTTCAACTGGTACATTGTGCTGTGTCAATATTAACTCGTCTAATGTTATGTTAGCGTCAATGGGTGTGCCTCCTCCATATGCTGCTATGCCTCTGTTTTCATATTCTGCTTTTGCCATTATTCATACACCCCTCTCACTATAAATTCTATTGTTCTATTCGCCGGCACTGCTTGTTTCCAGTCATAAAATTGTATTATATTAGAAGTGCTACCTGCTTCTCCTACTTCAATATAATGCTCGCCTTTTATCAATTTTTCGCCCATGTAATAAATTTCGAGTGAGTTATCGCCTACACGATATGTGAGCGGTATTGTGTAATTTGTATTTTCTGCAATAGCTGTAGTTGTCACAATTGTTGCTACCTGTACTGTTTGGATTTTTTCTAAATTATCTTTATTTATTGGTGTATCTGTTTCAGGTAAATTATTAAACGGTATCATTTTGTCTCCTTTCCGAAGCTATTGTTTAGCTTCTAATTCCTCTATTCTTTGTTTTAATTTTTCATTTTCTGAATTTATTTCTTGTAATGCTTTCCACATAATTGAGGACATTGTATAAGTATCTATTCCATCTCCACTTTTTGCAATTACTTCCTCTGGCGTTTTATACTTATCACCTATTACAAAGCCTATATGTTTCTTGTCTGTGTCTTTTTCTGTTTTTAGGTTATAAGTATATATCTTTGCGTTTTTGATAATTTCTAGGGCATTTATGTCGCTTTCTGATATGTTTTTCTTTATGCTTTCCAGTGATGTTTGTGTAACATTTGGGGTTGTTACTCCTGTTCCTAATACTTCTGTATTACTACCACTATTACTTGTAACAGAAACATATCCATCTTTTCCATTAATCAATCCTATCGAAGCTCTATCGTAATCGTATGCACTGTCCACCACTACTGCCGTATCCGTCATATATACTCTTTGTTTACTATTATTTATATTCTCTACTTTTAATACTCTAGTTCCTTCAGCTTTTAAAGTAATGCTGCCTTTAGAATCTACTTGAAATACATCACTGGAAATAACAATATTTCTACTAGTTAAATTTATTGTATTTCCTGCTAATAAATTTAAAATATCAGTGGCTGATAAGTTTATCTTATCTGCACTTATTTGCACACTTGATGTTCCGTCGTTTAGTTTTGCCGTGATTTGAGCATTTGTAAAATCGCTTGTATTATATTTTTTACCAACTTCTATATTCACCTCATTTACAGTTTGATTTATTGTACTTATATCTGTGTCATTTGCATTTATTTGGCTTTGTAGACTTGTTGCTGTCTGCTTTAATTGAGAATAATTTGTGTTTGCATTATCTTTCGTTTCATATGTCTGACTTACTGTAGTTGTTATTTCATTTGCTTTTACATTTATAGCACTATTCATCTGCGTTGTTGTACTATAATTTGTTAATTTTTTATCTACGCTTAATCCTATCTCTTGTGCTGTTTGTGATATTTGAGAACTTACTTCAGCTTTGGTTGCAAATTGGTCTGTATATATGTTCTGTACCATTAATCTTACAAAGATATATTGGTTATAATATCCTGGTAAACTTATTGTATAGTCACCATTTTCTAATGGAATTGTTGGATAATCGTACTCTATTGTTATTGGATTTTCTAGTACATATTTTGTACCATCAGCATTGTATCCTACTTTCTTATTTACAACACAACTTTGTGCTTTATAATCAAGTATAAACTCGTCATAATTGTTTTCATCATAATATAGTAAATTATTGGGTAATTCATAATCTACAGAATAATCATCACTAGCAAATCTTATAATTCTATCGGGCATAAACAAGTCATCACTTGGATACAAATTATCCCTTGGGTACAAGTATGATATATCTTCGCCAGATGTAGGTCTGATTCTAATATATACTGGCTCACTCTGATTTATATTTTCAAGACTCACACTACCATATCCATCGGCAGATCTTGTCATATCTGCTGTATCACTAATTTTTGAATTTATCTCATCTACAGTTTGTGTCACTTGTGCTATTTTTTGATTTTGTGCATCAGTTTGACTTACTACACTTTCAATTTTTTGATTTTGCTTGTCCACAAGTATTTCTGTTCTTTTTGCAATCTCTAATGCACTTGGTACATTTTGGTATGCTACTGTTGCTTTTATAATACTAGGAGCTTCAATTGTACTTTCTAATCCGTTAGGGCTCTTGTAGTTAAATCTGAATATATAGCTGTTATATATATTTCCTTCTTTGTCTTGGAATTGCACTTTGTCTGTTGTTTCTAAATAAGGTAACCCTTGGCACTTAAAAGAGAACGCTTTATACTCAAAACCTTTTACTGCAGCAAAAAGAGCAGTGATTAACTGCTCTCGTTTTGCTTGTGTATATGCAAATGGATTATCATTTATTACTAATATATTCTCGCCATTTGTTGCAATACTTGTTTCATCTCGTAATATAATGTTTTCTCCATTTATATTAGCCATTCCTAAGCTAACTACATTTATTGGTTGAGTATTTCTTTTTATTTCCGCTTCTTCATAATTATTTAGCGTAAATACTTTACTTACTTCTGCTATTGCATTAGGATTAACTAAATATAGTTGATTGTCATTTTTAATTTTGACCACAGTTCCACTTACTTGTGCTACTGCTTGAATTACTTGCCTGTTCAATGTTCCTTCTGCAAATTGATTGCTGTCTACAATAAAGTTACTGTTGGTGAAATTCATTGTTGCTAATGATATTCCACATTTTTCGCACACTTCTTGTAATACGTCTAACAAAGTTACAGTTCCATCTCCATAGTTCAATGTGCTTTCATATGGAGTATTTGTTTTTAGAATGTAGTCCATTGCATTTATTTTAGCTATATTAGTTGTGTCATTTGGCTCTACTGTTTGAACTATAAAATTACCCAAACTGATCCATTGAGTTACTCCATTTGATACAACTCCAGTTTGATACTCAATTTCTTTTCCTTCTAGCTCAACAACATTTTCTATCTCGAAGTCTAAACATCTTGCTATTGCTGTACCAAATATATTGCCTTCTTCATATACATCATCATAATATTCTACCTTATTTATTCTGTATTCTTTATTATCTACTATAATTTTATCAATTTGTGTTGTGCTAACGTCGTAGGCTTGTTTTAGTGTATCTAATACATTTATCATATTTTAAGCCTCCCCGCATTGATTTAATTCTATTTCAAATTCTTCGTAAGTTTGCTCAATATCTGAACCATATAGCATAGAATTTTGTGGAAATGTTACAAAAAACTTCTTTGTGAGCATTATCTGCTGTCTAGGAGAAAAATATGTGTATGTATCTTCATTATTAGCAAAATGTGATATATATTCTTGGTATGTTTCTTTATCCAATTGCCCAAACTTTATCTTTATAGAAGTTTTAGGCATACTTCCATAATTTCTTTTTATAGAGCCATCAGCCATTGTTATTTCACTTATTACTTTCGGCTCATCTTCTAAAATATTATATCCACCACTTAATATGTGATGGAACTCGAAATCGTTATGTTTTAATAATATCATATTCCCCTCCTATGCATATCCATATTGTAATTTTTGTCTTGCGTTTACTTTATTTACTGATTGTGTTAATACTTTTCCATCTAGGTTTGTTACTGCATTTACTGTTATTTCTCTATCATTATCTATGCTTTCTAATCTAGCCGAAATGTTATCAGTTCTTTCTACATTCATTATTGTACTTGCTGTTAAGTTTGAATTTAACTTTTGTGTTTCAAAATCAACTGTTGATTTCATTTGCTTATAAATAGCTCCTATATTTTTGGAAAAGCCTTCACCAATACCTAAAGCCATAAACTTTCCAACTTCGTCTCTAAATACTTTTGATGGTGAATGAATACCTAATGTGTCTTTTATTCCCTTTAATATACTATTGGCAAAACTTTTAACTTTATTTAATAACCAATTAGTTGTATTGGTTATTCCATTCCAAATTCCTTGTACTATATTTTTGCCTATTTCACGCATTTTTCCAGGTAATTCTCCAAACCATTTAGTAATGTTGGATATTACTTGTGGAATGCCTTGTACAATTTTATTCTTCATATCGGCAATCCATTTGCCTATTTTCTCTACTGTATTTGTAAGGAATGTCCATATTTTCTCTGGCAATTCTTTGAACCAGTTAATAATATTAGTAATTATTTGAGGTAATTCTGTTGTAACCCAGTTCCAAGTATCTATTCCAAATTTTATTATATGCCCTAAAACTTGTCCTATAAAATATGCTATGTTCTCGGGTAGTTTTTTAAACCACTCTACAATATTAGTTATAATTTTTGACAAACTATCTTTTATTTTGTTCCAAATTTCTATCGTTTTTTCCTTTACAGTATCCCAATTCTTGACTAACAATACTACAATTGCTATTATTGCTGCTATTGCCACTATTACCAATGTTATAGGACTAGTTAAAAATGACAATACTGCGCTAAAGGCTCCAGTTGCTACTGCAGCTGCATTTGTAGCTGTAACATATAGCCATATAACAATTATGTCTAAATTTTTAGCTATAGTATTTGCTATTATTGCTGCTGTTAAAGTTAATATTATGCTTGTTAATATTGTTATTAAAGTTCTGTGTTCATCTATCCATTTTTTTATATTTTCGCCACCACTAACAATTTCATTTAATGCTGGTAATAATGTATCTTTCAACATATTAGTAAGTGGTGTTAAAGCTTTTCCAGCAAACTCATTAAAATTGTCTTTCAAAGTAGACCATTGTCCATTTAATGTTTTACTTTGGTTTTCCATTGCACCAAAGTATTTTCCACCTTCTTCAGATGCTTTTATTAAAGCACCATTTAAGCTATCCCAAGTCACTTCCATTTCTGCTGCTTCTTGTTTGGTTACACCTAAATAATCTGCTAATAATCCATATATATCTATACCTGCAAAGGCAAACTGTTTTATATCTACTGCTGTAGCTTTACCTGTATTTTTTATTTGTTGCAAGTTTACTGCCATTCTTGAAAGTTCATCATTTCCTCCACCTGTTGCAGATATTGCATTTCCTAATGCCAATATTGTTTCTCTTGAATCATCTGCACTTAGTCCAGTAGATATCAACAATTGATTGGCCTGTGTAAGCCCAGCCACATCAAATGGTGTCGCTGCAGCATCTTGTTTTATTTGTTGTATTACTTTATTTGCTTCCTCAGTACTTCCAGTTAAAGTTGTTAGTGCTGTTTGATATTTTTCTATTTCTGCATTGTATTGTACACCAGTCGATATAAACTCCTTTACCAAATTACCTATTCCTAATGCCGCTACTGTTTTGGTAATAGTTGATTTTAATTTATCAAATCCACTTTCAATACTTTTGACACCTTTTTTAACACCACTATCATCTATCAACGTATTAATTGTAATTGAACCATCTGACATAATTCTATCCTTTCTAGTCAGGCTCATTGGCTCAATTTAAAGACTATTTTTCCTTATTGTTAATTTTAATTTCTATTTCTTTTCTGCATTTTTTGCATAATAAAAAGACGCCTTTGGAATTAGCGTCTTTCTGATATTTTATTAACTTTTTATTACAATGAGGACACATATACCATCTGTCCATTTTTTCTCCTTAAAAATTCGTTTTTACAAATAATTTATATGCTTTATCTTCTATTTCAATTAAAGATTTTTTACCATCTTTAAATTCTATTGCTATTTGATAAGTTCCTTTGTTTTTTGCACTTACTCCTGCCAATAATCCAACTGGTCCTAATACAGCAGCACCAAGTCCTCCTCTTAATATTGCACTAGTCCCACTTTTTCGGTGTTCCTCTGTTATAATTTCATATCTTTCTATTGTTTCTTTGTTTAGTGAAATTGTTTTCATAAAACCTGTAACAATTTGGACAAATGGTCCTGAAAAAATTATTCCCATATTAATATAGTCTCCTGCTATGACCTTATTTTTCATAATTATCACTCCTTTTTTATATTTTATCATATACAAAAGGGTTTTTTTGTCGAAATTTGTTGAATTACCAAAAAACTTTTCCAAAATCAATTTCTTTTTGTTCCATAGTTCTCATATCAGGTAAGGCATATAATTTTTTTAATTTTTTATATCTTGACTTTTCTTCTTTATCTTTTATTTTTGATAAATCAATTGCTCTATACCCCATTATTTTAACGAATTGTATGTTTTCACTTAGCCCATTCATTAAAGATTTAAATTTCCACCAATGCAAATATTTTATACTGTTTAAATCTATCTTGTACTGTTCCATAAAAGCACTATATATGTACTCATCATCAAATTCATAGCTATAAATTTGTTTTTTGTTTTCTTTGTTATCTGTTTTCGTTTCTTCAATGTTTATATCTTTTTTTCCTCCTGCATAAAACCATAATATATCATTTATTGCTTGTTTTACATCTGTTATTTGTGATAAATCATAATAATATAGTTTCAATGCCTGCATAATCTTGGTTTGTTCATCAATTTTATTATCTTGCATTAGTAATTCGAATTTAATACTTTCTCTAAAATCTGTTCTTATTTTTAATCCAGATGGAGTATATTTCGGTAATTTATTTAATAATAAATTATACATTATCTTCTTCCTTTATATTTATCATATCTTCTTTGCTCTCTATTAGGTTGATATTTTTCAAATCTATTTCTAATATCATTATCTTGAGCTTGGCTTTCTTTTATTACTTCTTCAAATACTGTTAAATGTTCCTTTAAATTATTTCTTTTTACAAATATTTTCTCTGATATTCCTTCACCAAAAACATTATCAAAAAAATCTTCTACTATCTTACATTGAGCTTTTATACTCTCAGATGCGCTATAACTTTTCTTTGCTTCTTCATCACATTTTTCTAAAACTCTTCTAGCTTCTCTCTCAAATCTTTCTACATCATCTGCATCTAAGAAATCAAAATCAACCTCTACATCTCTTATTTTCATAAATTCCTCCTAATCGAGTAGAGTAGAAAATTTTATTAAATAAAATTTTCATCCCCTCTCACACC
>CAYXUA010000055.1:0-9823 GCA_964468015.1 uncultured Clostridium sp.
ATAAAAATCTCTTTGAACTACAATTAAATTGTATAATTAATGTAAAACTGGTACATATTATATATGTAATTTATATGTTTTCAAAGAAAAGGAGTGAAAATAAGTATGAACGAACATCCAATCGAAGGTCTTATGACTACAGCTATGAATAGTATCCAAGACATGATAGATGTGAACACTATTATAGGGGAGCCAATAGAAACCAGTAATAATGTGGTTGTGATACCTATATCAAAAGTATCTTTTGGATTTGCAGCAGGGGGAAGTGAATTCAAAGGAGATACTATCGACGAATACAGTAAAAGAGATAAAGAGGAGGAAATTCAATATCGTCTACCTTTCGGAGGTGGAAGTGGAGCAGGAGTCAGCATCAACCCAATAGCATTCTTAGTAGTTCAACAAGATGGAGTAAAATTATTACCAATCAACTATGCTTCTACAGTAGATAAATTACTTGATTATGTACCAGACTTAATGGACAAAGTAAACGGAATAGTTGGTAAAATGATAGGTGACAAACAGGCTGCCAATAAAATGCCTAAACCACAAGCAACAGAAAGCCTAAGAGACAACCAAAAGAAAAGCAAATCAGAAACAGAAGAAAAGAATATTAGAACTAAACCAAAAAGAAGCAGAAATTCAGTAAGCAAAAACAATATGCCTGAAAACACAATAATAGAGTATGAATATGATGAAACGATACCAGGAGAAGCCAATGATAACACAGCAGACTATACAAATTATAGCGATGAATATGATGATTAATTATTTTTATGATTAATGAAATTATCTTGAATGATTTTATTATTTGTGATATACTATGCAAAGAATAAAATTTGGAGGATAATATGGCTAAAATTACAGATGAAGATAAAAATAATTTCAAGAAAAATTTAGAATATATAGGACTAAACCTAGAAAGAATTCCAAAGGCTTTATTAGACTTTGAGGAATTAGGCTTTAGTCCTTCTAATACATATAATGACAATGATCATAAGGTTTTTAGATATGTTCCAATAAATGATATATATATATTATTAACACCAACAAACAGACTAAATGACATAAAAGATAAGTATGGAAAGGCGAAGCCAATTTCTGCATATATAAATCCAGAAAATATAGAAGAATATGCTACTTTCTTAAAAATGCTAAATCAAATGTCTATAGAAGAAATAGAAAAAATAGAAGAAAGACAGCAAGTATTTAACAAAAAAATTCCATTCGGAGTACAATATGATAAAGATTATTCATGGCAAATTTATTATGCAGAGCCAATAAAAAAATACTTCATGCTTGTAACAACTGAAGATTATGAATATTCACATTTCTTTTACTTGTTAAAGGAACAATTAAAATACTTCAAAAGTCGTACCAAAAAGGAAAAATTAATATATGTGCCAATAAACCATATAGACTATAGCGCAAAATATCTAAAAAAATCTGAAATTGCAGATACTGAAAACTATTTATGGCTATTTACAAAGGATTGGCCAAATATTTATGAAGTGTATGATAAAGAAGGAAATATGGAATTAGACATTATAGGAAATACTTGTGTATATAGAACAGTAAAAAGTGGATACAAAGTTTCACTAAAAACAGAGGAGGAAGCAAAAAAATTCTATAAATACTTAAAGGCATTATTCATATTACAAACAGAGTTACCATTCCATTATAGCTTTATGCCTAAGGTAGAAAAAGATTGCTCAATATCACTATATTATAATCAAAAGAAAATAACAGAAGCAAGTTTAACAGAATTTATTAAAAAGGAATATGTAAAAGCTGTAAAAACACTATCACAAGAAGAAAAAAGTATTGGCAAACTAGAAAAACAACTAGCAGATTTAAAATCAGAAGCAGGCTTAAAAGACTTAGAATATATTAAAAAACAAAAAGAAATAGCTATGTATTTGGAATACAAAAAAACTTTTTTTGGCAAAATAAAACTATTCTTAAAATTCAAAAAGAAAGATGAAAAAAAGAATACAAATATTAATGAAGATGAAATAGAAGAAAATTTAGAAATTTCAAATGAAAATGAAACCATTGAAAATGGAAAAGAGTATTATACAATAGAGGATCTAGTAACTATTCATGCAAAACTGGATAAAAAAGTTGGATATACAAAGAATTTAAAGGCAGATATAAAAGCTTTAGAACTAAAAATTAAAAATCTAAATAGCAAAATAGAAAATGCTACAATGTACATCAATGAAATTGACAATCATAAGAAAAGCATATTTGAATTTTGGAAATTTGTTAATAAAGATGAACTAGTAGCTATTGAAGGAGCAGATGAAAAGGCTGAAGAAACCTCTAGCAATAATATTAAAAAAGTTTTTGAATATAAAACAGATCTAGCTGACTTAGGAATACAAATGGACAAGCTACAAAGGAACTTAATTGAAAAAGAGGCTCAAGACAGTATCTTTTTGGCAAATACTGATGTTTTACAATATATCAACATTATGAAGCATTTAGAATATGTTGACGAGAATGAACTAAGGGATTATATGAAAAGCTTGAAGAAAGTAGCTGAAAACAAGAAAAACTTATACAAAATAGAAGATTTTGATATATTCGGTAGTATTTCAGATAGTTCTAGAAGAGTAAAAACACTAGCCAATCAAAAACATAGAGAAGCAGAAAAAGAACTTCTAAAAATTCTAAATGTAAGTAGAAATATGGACTTAATAGAATTTAGAGGAAGACTAGAAAAAGCGCTAGAATGTATCAAAAACAGCATGGAAAAGATAAAAACGCCTTATGATATGCCAATATATCTAGCAGCAGAAAAGACTGAAGAAATAGACAAATTTGGCTATGGAGTTTATGATATAATTCCAGAAAATGCTTTACAAAAAATAAAGAATAGCACTGAGACAGAATTTAATCTATATAAAATAAACCTACAAGAAAATATGCCACTTATATATATGACGAATATAATGTATTATGATAACTTTAATCAAACATTACCATTAGGAATGAATGTAGAAGAAAAAGTATTAATAGATGCAGATAAATTTGAATTTATACCAAACAATATGATAACCTTTAATATAAGTGATAACTTCACCGAGAATGAACTGCTAAATAAACCAGCAGTAAAGAAAATTATGTTATGTGAATATGAAGTAAAGTTAAAAAATAATCAAAAGGAAAAGAAAGAAGATGAGAAAATTGATAAACAGAGCAGTAATAATAGTCCTAGATAGCTTTGGAGTAGGAGAATTGCCAGATGCCAACATATACAAAGATGAGGGAAGTAATACCTTAAAGGGAATATATGATAATACGGAGCTAAAATTACCAAACTTAAAAAAATTAGGTTTATACAATGTAAATCGGCATTGGAATTAATAACGCAGAAGAAAAACCAATAGGAATCTATGGAAAAGCAGCAGAACAATCAAAAGGGAAAAACAGTCCAGTTGGACATTGGGAAATTGCAGGATATATTACAGAAAAACCATTTGCAACATATCCAAATGCCTTCCCAGAAGAATTAATAGAAAAATTTATGGAAGTTACTGAAGTTTCAGGAATATTGTGTAATAAAAAAGGTTCTGGAACAGATTTTCTTAAACAATATGGCGAAGAACATATGAAAACAGGATATCCAATAATATATACATCAGCAGACAGTGTTTTTCAAATAGCTGCCCATGAGGATATTATTCCAGTAGAAAAATTATATGAAATGTGCCAGAACGTTAGAGAAATAGTTGATAGCCCGGAATATAATATTGGAACAGTTATAGCAAGGCCTTTTATTGGAACTAGTAGTGATAATTTTACAAGAACTTATAATAGAAAAGATTTTGAATTCCAACAATTTGGTAAAACCATGTTAGATGTAATAAAGGAAAACGGTCAAGAAGTAATTTCAATAGGTAAAATAATGGACTTATTTGCTATGAGAGGAATTACAAAGGCAGAACATACGCAGGGAAATAAAGATGGAATAGAAAAAACGATAAAAGCAATAAAAGAAATTTCAACAGGTCTAATTTTTACAAATCTTGTTGATTTTGATATGCTATATGGACATAGAAACAATATAGAAGGATATGCAAGAGCATTAGAGGAATTTGATGCATATTTACCAGAAATAATGGAAAACTTGAAAGAGGATGATATACTAATAATTACAGCTGACCATGGTTGTGACCCATCAACTCCAAGTACAGATCATTCTAGAGAGTATATACCAATATTAATATATGGAAAACAACTAAAACAAAATGTAAATTTGGGTATTTGTTCTACCTATGCGGATATTTCGGCAACTGTATTAGATTTATTAAGTTTACCAGAATTAAAATATGGAAAAAGTTTTAAAAATAAAATCTTGTAAAACTCTTGACAATACTGAATTAAATAAATATAATACAAATGTTAGCAAAAGGATGTAGGAGGTAACGTGGCTAATGAGCGACGAAAAAACAATTTCTTATTCAAACGATAAAGCCTCTAACGAAGATAAAATATTACTGGAACAAATAAATAATGGTTCAAATGAAGCATTAGAAAAATTACTAAATAAGTATAAAGAATTAGTAAACATGAAGGTAGGTAAATATTTTATCATCGGAGCAGAGAGAGAAGACATATATCAAGAAGGAATGATTGGTTTATATAAAGCAATTAAATCCTTTGACGCTGAAAAACAAAATTCTTTTAAAACCTTTGCTAATCTTTGTATAGAAAGGCAATTGATAACAGCAATAAAAACATCAAATAGGCAAAAACATATGCCTCTTAATTCATATCTTTCATTAAATGCAGCAGCGTACGATGATGATAATGATACAGCACTAATAGAGGTATTTAACTCAAGCACAGTAGAAGACCCACTAGAAACAATAACAAAAAAAGAATATTATAAAACAGTAGAAGATAAAATTGAAGAGCATCTTAGTGATTTCGAAAAACAAGTATTACATCGATATGCAAGAGGAGAAAGCTATGTTTCTATAGCAGAAAAACTAGATTCGCCAGTCAAATCTATAGATAATGCAATACAAAGGATACGCAAAAAGGCTGGAAAAAGTATCTTAGCAGATGATGATAACATATAATGGGACAACTTAAGTCCCGTTCATACATGCCCCTGTAACTCAGTAGGTAGAGTAGCACCATGGTAAGGTGAAAGTCGCCGGTTCGATTCCGGCCTCGGGCTCCATTTGAAAACAACTTACGGACTGTGAAAGTTCGTGAGTTGTTAATTTATAAAGTTTATGGATGAAAATAATGAGGTATTATATAGTTTCTTAATGAATAACAAATACTTTCCTATAAGTTCTGGACAAGGAATGTTTGCTATTGAAGAAAAATAGTTAGAAAAAATGAGTGAGAGAGGAGAAAATGAGTATGATAAAAACAGCCAATAAAATAAGTATAATTGGTGGAACTGGGATGGGAAAAACAACTCTTTCAAATAATTTAGGAAGAGTATTAAATCTTCCAGTGTGTCATATAGACGGAATACATCATTTAGAAAACTGGGGAATAAGAAATAATGATGAAAGAGATAAAATAATATTAGAAAAAGTAAATGAAGATAAATGGATTATTGATGGTACTTATCGCTCAACTTTGCAACAAAGATTAGATAATGCGGATCTAGTTATTTATTTAGATTATTCTTCTATCGCACAAGTAAAAGGAATAATGGGAAGATATATCAAAGGACATGGAAAGGAAAAGCCAGAAATTCCTGGTTGTAAAGAGAAAATGTCATTTGAATTTCTTATGTTTGCGATGAATTGGCGTAAAAATAAAAGAAATGAGATTATGGAAAAAGTAAATAAGATAGATGCAAATAAAGTTTTAATATTTAAGAATAGGAGAGAGTTAAATAAATGGTATATACAAGAATTTAATCAAAAAATAATGAACTAAAATATGAGGGTTACTAAAAAAATGAACAAAAGATATTATAGACATTTTTGCCTTTTTATGATAAAATAACTAAACTAAAGAGAGGTGAAATGAAATGGCTAAGCCAACAGTTGCAATAGTTGGGAAACCAAATGTAGGCAAGTCTACTTTTTTTAATTATATAGTAGGTAAAAGAATTTCTATTGTGGAGGATAAACCCGGTGTAACAAGGGATAGAGTTTATGCTGAGGCAAGTTGGAGAGGTAGAGATTTTACTTTAATTGATACTGGTGGTATTGAAACAGATAGCGAGGATATTATTGGTTCTCAAATGCGCGAGCAAGCTAAAATTGCTATAAATGTTGCAGATGTTATTTTGTTTGTTACAGATATAAAGCAAGGCGTAACGGCTGCTGATTCTGAAATCGCAATGATGCTTAAAAAATCTGGAAAGCCGGTCGTTTTAATTTGTAATAAAGCAGATAATTATGTTGAAGACGCAAATAGTTCATACGAATTTTATGCACTAGGTATTGGAACTCCATATCCAGTTTCAAGTACAAATGCTCTTGGAATAGGAGATGTGTTAGATGCTATATATGAGCATTTTCCAGAAGAAAGCGAGCAAGAGGATGAAACAGAAATTATAAAGGTAGCAGTAATAGGAAAGCCAAATGCAGGCAAATCTTCTTTGATTAATAAAATTCTAGGTGAAGAAAGAGTTATAGTAAGTAATATAGCGGGAACAACAAGGGATGCAATTGACTCTGAATTCCAAAATGAATTTGGTAAGTATGTATTTATAGATACAGCCGGAATTAGAAGAAAAAGCAAGGTAACAGAATCTATAGAGAAGTTTAGTATAATGAGGACTCTCTTAGCAATAGAAAGATCAGATGTATGTTTAATGCTTATAGATGCAACAGAGGGTATTTCAGACCAAGATACAAAGATTGCAGGAGAAGCACATGAAGCTGGTAAGGGAATAATAATTGTTGTAAATAAATGGGATGAAATAGATAAAGATACTCATACAATTGAGGAATTCAAAAAAGAAATCTATAATAAACTTTCATTTATGAGTTATGCACCAATAATATTTATATCTGCTAAAACAGGACAAAGAGTAAGCAAACTATATGAAATGATAAATAAAGTGGCAAATCAAAATGCAATGAGAATATCTACAGCAATGTTAAATGAAGTAATCAATGAGGCGATTGCAATTGTACAACCACCTTCTGATAAGGGAAAAAGACTAAAGATCATGTATGCAACACAGGCAAGTACAAAACCACCAACATTCGTAATATTTGTAAACAGTAAGGAATTGTTTCACTTCTCGTATGAGAGATACCTGGTAAATCAGATAAGAAATAATTTTGGACTTGAGGGTACTCCGGTAAGAGTAATAGTAAGAGAAAAAGGAGAATAAAATATCATATTTAGGAGGAATAAAAAATGGCAACTTATTTTATAGTAGCAATAATTGCATATTGCTTAGGAAGTATAAGCTTTTCAGTATTGATAAGCAAGAAAATGGCAGGATTTGATGTAAGGGAAAAGGGAAGTAAAAATGCTGGTTCTACAAATGTTTTAAGAACAGTAGGTAAAAAAGCGGCAATTATAACATTAATTTGTGATATTTTAAAAGGTGTTGTTGCAGTTTTAATAGCTGTATTATTAGGGAACTTAGTGGAAGGCACAGACAAAGCCTTATTAGCTCAAATAGCAGGTTTATGTGCTGTAATAGGACATACATTTCCAGTATTCTTTAAATTTAAAGGAGGTAAAGGTGTTGCAACAGCTCTAGGAGTACTTTTCGTAGTAAATTGGCAAATAGCTCTAATTTGTTTAGTATTTGCTTTATTACTAATGGTAATAACAAAAATGGTGTCTGTTGGTTCACTAGCAGCTGCTTTGTTGTTCCCAGTACTTACAATATTTATTCATGACTACTATATTACAGAAGGAAGTTATCTGGTTTTCGGAATATTAATGGCTGCTTTAGTAATATATAACCACAGAAGTAATATAAAAAGATTAGCAACTGGAACAGAAAATAAAATTAGTTTAAAGAAAAAATAAAATACATAGGAGGAATTATATTTTGAAAACAATAGCAATAATAGGAAGTGGAAGCTGGGGTGTAGCTCTGGCTATACATTTAGCTAAATTAGGACACAAAGTAAAATTATGGGCATTTTCAGAGGAAGACTATACAACTCTTGCTGAAAAAAGAGAATGTAGGTTTTTACCACGGAGTTGAAATTCCAGAAACAATACAAGTATCTTTAGAATATAAAGATGTAATAGAAGGCTCAGATATGATATTACATGTTACTCCGTCAAAATTTACTAGAGATAATGTTCAAAAATATAAAGAATATGTAACAAATCAGCCAATAATAATGTGTTCAAAAGGTTTTGAATTAAGTACTTTATCAACTTTAGATGAAGTTGTAGAAAGTGAAATACCTGGATGTAAAATAGCGGTTTTATCAGGTCCAAGTCATGCAGAGGAAGTATCTTTTGGGGTACCAACTGCAATAGTTGTAGCTTCAAAAGATAAAGAAACTCTTGATTTAATACAAAGCACATTTTCATCTCCAACATTAAGACTATATTCATCAGAAGATGTTAAAGGAGTTGAACTTGGAGGTTCATTAAAAAATATTATAGCCTTTTGTGCAGGAGTAGCAAAAGCTCTAAACTTAGGAGATAACAGTTTTGCAGCTTTAATTACAAGAGGTCTTGCAGAAATAAGTAGATTAGGGCAAAAAATGGGCGGAGAGAAAGAGACTTTTTATGGACTAACAGGCCTAGGTGATCTAATAGTTACATGTGGAAGCGAACATAGCAGAAATAGAAAAGCTGGATTTTTAATAGGTCAAGGTAAATCTTTAGAAGAAACAAAAAAAGAAGTGGGAATGACAATAGAGAGTATAGACAATATTGAAGTAGCATATATCTTAGCCAAAAAGTATGATGTAGAAATGCCGATAGTAGATACCGTATATGATGTATTATACAATAATCTAGACCCAAAAGAAGCTGTAAATATATTAATGACAAGAAAATTAAAAACAGAAAAGGAATAAAAATGAAGTTAGTTATACAAAGAGTGGCAAATGCTAAAGTTGAAGTTGATAATAAAATAATAGGACAAATAGGAAAAGGGTTCTTGGTGCTTCTTGGTGTTACACATGAAGATACTAAAGAAAATGCTGATTATCTTGTAAAGAAATTATTAAATTTAAGAATTTTCCCAGACGAAAATTATAAAATGAATTTATCAATAAAAGATGTTCATGGAGAATTATTAGTAGTTTCACAATTTACACTATATGCGGACTGCCAAAAAGGAAATAGACCTAGCTTTGTTGAAGCTGCAAAACCTGAAAAAGCAGATGAATTATATCAGTATTTTGTGCGAAAGTGTCAAGAAGAGAATATTAATATACAAACAGGCGAGTTTGGGGCACATATGCAGGTTTCTTTATTGAATGATGGACCTGTAACTATATTATTAGAAAATTAATTAGGGTATCTTTCATATAGATACCTTATTATATTGTCCGCATTTTGTTCTGTAACATTAATAAAGATTCCTTCATCTAAGCTAATCCACATATTTATAGAATATTTGTCTATATTATCTATAAATGTTCCAATAATAGTAGCAATTTCAATTGGATTATCATAATTTTGTTCCCATTCTAGTTTATTTTCAATATTAACATCATTTTCGTAAAAACTTTTCAAAAATTTTTCTATTTCAGTATCATCCATACTATACAAACTAACAATTGGTTTCATTTACAAACTCCTCTTTTACTATTATATCTTTTAATTGTTTTACTATTCAAAAATAAATAAAGAATAATATTTACAATTTATGGTCATAATATTTTTAGGTGATTTGTCTTGA
>CAYXUA010000056.1:0-9395 GCA_964468015.1 uncultured Clostridium sp.
AGATAATACATTAATATATTATAATAAAGAATTACTACAAGGTGTTGAAAAATGGTGCGAGAATTTAAAAGAAAGAGGAGTAAAATTTTGCATTGTATCAAATAGTAACAATAAAGAAAAAGTAAAACATGTGGCTGGAAAATTAGAGGTTCCATATATAAGTTTTGGAATGAAGCCATTAAAAAGAGGTTTGAAACAGGCTCAAAAAATATTACAACTTGAAGCTAAAAATATAGCAGTAGTAGGAGACCAAATTTTTACAGATGTAATTGGTGCAAATAGAATGGGAATGTTTTCAATATTAGTAAAACCACTAGAGACCAAAGATATTCTTATAACTAGAATAAAAAGACCACTGGAAGAAGCTATATTGAAGAAGTACGTGAAGATGGAGGGAGAAAAAGAGAATGTACATAAATGATGTTCATATTGGATGCTATATAATTTTTGCAATACTGGGGATTATAGTACGGACAATTTACTGACTGGATAATAAAAAGATTATCAAATGAAAAAAAAGTATTTGAAAAAGGTGCTTTTAAGGAATTCAGAAATGAATTTATACCAAATTATTTATTAATGATTATAACCGCAGTAATATATGTTGCGTTAGTATACATAAATGGTTGGGATTTAAACATGTGGGGAAATCTTACATTAATTAAGTTTGTAATAATAACTCCAATTTTAATAGCAGATTTCATAATAGACTACAGGCTACAAATAATCCCGAATAGATTAAATTTGACATTGTTTGAAATAGGTTTAGTTTTTACATTTTTATATGGATTTAACAATATAAATATAGCTTCAGATATGTGCTTAGGCTTATTAGTAGGAGGCGGAGTTTTCTTAGCGATTACATTAATTGGTGGTTTAATAGCAGGAAAAGAAGCAATGGGCTTTGGTGATGTAAAGCTTATGTGTGGCTTAGGTTTAATATTTGGTTTAGGTGGAACAATAGTAACAACATTACTTTCATTCTTAATAGGGGCGATTTTAAGCATTATATTATTAGCAACAAAGAAAAAGAAATCAGATGAATATATACCATTTGGTCCGTTTATAGTAGTAGCATCGTTTATAAGTATGTTTGTACCATTTGTAAGCTTAGCAAATTTTCTAATAAAGGTGTTTACTCTAGGTATGAGTTAAAGGGGGAATGTATATGAATCCAAGAATAAAATGTTTAAGGAATCAATTGAATTCTTTAAATATAGAGGGAATGATTGTCTCCAATCCGCTTAATATAAAATATTTAACTGATATAGATGCAGAAGGGGAATTATTAATAACTCGAAAAGAAAATATTTTCTTAACAGATAGTCGATATGTAGAAGCGGTAAATAGTTTATTAACAATAGACTCTGAAATCATTGTATGGGATAAACTAGGAATGATTAGAGAGGATTATGAAAATTATTTCTTATTTTGTGAAAAAGTTGGATTCGAGGAAAGCTATGTAACTTATGAAAAATACAAACAAATTTTACAATTATATAAAATGCATGAATTAATAGAAACAGAAGGAATAATTGAAAAGCAAAGAAGAATAAAAGATGAGGATGAAATAGATAATATAAAAAAAGCATGTGAAATAACAGATAATTGTTTTACATTTTTGAAAAATTATATAAAAAGAGGAATGACCGAAAGAGAAATTGCATATAAAATAGAAGAGTTTTTCTTAAAAAATGGAGCAGAAGGAGTATCGTTTACTCCAATAGTTGCATCTGGACCAAATTCATCAATGCCACATGCTAGTGTCACAGATAGAAAAATAGAAGATGGAGATATATTATTAATTGACTTAGGCTGTAAATATAGAGGATATTGTTCAGATATGACAAGGACAATATTTATAGGGAATGTGCCAGATACTATAAAATCAGCCTATGATTTAGTTTTAAAAGTACAGGAACAAGCATTATCTGAAATGAAGGATGGTGCCAATATAAAAAATATTACAAAAGCAGTAGAGCAAGAGTTAAAAATAAATAGATTTGATTTAGTTCATGCCTTAGGTCATGGAGTAGGTCTAGATGTACATGAAATACCAATTTTAAGCTCGAAATATGATAATTATTTGAAAGAAAACATGGTAATTGCAGTTGAACCAGGTATATATATTCCAAAATCTTTTGGCATAAGAATAGAAGATACAATACTAATAACAAAAACTGGTTGTATAAAATTGACCAATTCTGAGAAGAATTATACTATAATACCTTGATTTTTAGTAGGAATTGTAGTAAAATATTAACATAAAATTTATTTTGAAAAGGGGTTATAAAAATGGCAGAAGTATATATGGCGGGAGATGTAAGAAATGGAACAACATTTGAATTAGATAATTCAGTATATAAAGTAGTAGAGTTCCAACACGTAAAACCAGGTAAAGGAGCAGCATTTGTTAGAACAAAATTAAAAAATGTTATAACAGGAGCAGTTTTAGAAAAAACATTCAATCCATCAGAAAAATTACAAGGAGCAGAAATCGAAAAAAGAGAAATGCAATATTTATATAATGATGGAGATTTATACTATTTCATGGATAATGAAACATATGAGCAATTACCACTTAACAAAGAAGATTTAGGTGATATGCTTAGATTCTTAAAAGAAAATATGAATGTAAAAATATTATCTTTTAAAGGAAAGGTATTTGCAATAGAGCCACCATTATTTGTGGAATTAGAAATTACATATACAGAACCAGGCTTCAGTGGAAATACATCAACAAATGCAACAAAACCAGCAACTTTAGAAACAGGAGCAACAATAAATGTTCCATTATTCGTAAACACTGGGGATATAATTAGAATAGACACAAGAACTGGGGAATATATGGAAAGAATCTAACATCAGAAAGGAAATAAAATGGCTGACTTAAAGAAAAAATATAATGAAATAATTAAAAATTTAGAAAAAAATATCGAGAATCCAAAAGATTTAGAGTATGCTAAAAAACAATTAAACATACTAGCAAATGCTTTCTTAGATGAAATGGAAGCAATGGAGGAAATAACAGAAACAAAGTTTAATGAACTATATAAAAAGCAAGATGTAATTGAAGAAAAAATGGCATACCTGGAAAAAACTTTAAATGGAATTGAGAAAGATATATATGATGTAGATGATAACTATGATTTAGAAATAGTTTGTCCATATTGTAATTATGAATTCGTACTAGATGAAGAAAGCACACAAAAAAGCGAAATTGAATGCCCAGAATGTAAAAATGTAATAGAAATAGACTGGGATGGAGAAAGCTTTGAAGGTGGTTGCTCAGGACATTGCTCATCATGTGGCGAACAATGCTCTGAACAGGATGAAAAATATGAAGATGATGATATGTAAAAGAAATAACGGTCAAAAAAAGAACGGAGTAAAAATGGCAATATTAAATTGCCATTTTTTTTGACAAAAGGTGCCAAAAGGGACGGGGAATTTTGGCAATTCCTTCCTCAAATTTGCTTAATCTTGTTTAGTCAAATAATCTAATGGATTAACATATTCATTTCCTTTCTTAATTGAAAAATGCAGATGAGGTCCAGTGGTTGCTCCGTTGGTAGTTCGCCCAGTAGAATCTTTATATGGATTATTTGGTACATTATTAATATATTTTGGGCCAACCTGAGCAATAATCTCCCCTTGCTTAACAAAATCTCCAACAGAAACTAAAAAAATGGGCGAAACATGGGAATATGTAACAATGAAATCGGTATTTTGCAATTTTACAGTAAAGCCATTAGCACCGATTAAATGCTGTATATATAATTTGACCATCCATAATAGCAACTAAATTAGAACCAGAAGTAGCTGCCACATCGATACCAGTATGGAATTTAGAAGCGCCGTGAAGTAGGTGCTTTTCTGTATCCAAAGGATGATGTAATTCTAGTAAAGCCGTGGAACAGGCCAGCTGAACTTGTCAGATAGTATATAATTTTCAGAAGTAGAAGGTGGAAGTAAATTTAAAATGTTATCACTTAACGTGATTTGAACACAGCCTATTATTATAATAAAAATTATTGTAATAAGAATTATAAAATAATTAAAAAAACTACTATACATAAAAGCCTCTCATTTCTATAAAATATAGTAGCCCCCAAATATATATTAAAGAATTTTTTCTTTAAATTTTCTTTTTTGTTCTTCGTATTTAGCTTTTAACTCTGGTAACATTGCCTTAACATCTGGAAAGGCATTTACCAAACGCCTACTAAGAACAGATTTCTTTTTCAAAATTTCCCTAATTTTTTCACTTATTTCTTCTGTACTGTCTTTTCGTATAATAGTGCTAGCAGTAGTTTTAAACTTAGATATAATATTAAATGAAAGAATGTTGTCTACAATGAAAACTACTAATAAAAAACTACTAAAAATTACAAGAATATTATGTGGTACATCTGAAAGTACCCTTGTGACAAATGGATTTACAAAAATAATTAATAAACAACCTAATATTCCAAAAATTAGAGAGTTTTGCAAACAAACGCGCCCATTAATATTAAAAGTTTTGTGAGAATAATCCCACCATCTAGCTTTAAATAGCTTTTCCATAAAGAAACTTGTTATATATTCTAAAAATGTGCAAATAAATGCTGTCATAATAAATAAAACAAAAGGATCGCTTTGATATTTGCCCAGAAATAAAATCATCATAACAGAGGAAAAACCGTAAATAGGACAATAAGGACCTATTAAAAAGCCTCTATTTATAAATTTTCTTTTTTCTATTCCTACGGCTATACTTTCCATAAGCCAACCTAAAAATGAATAAATGAAAAATAGCAAGAAATAATAGAAAAAATTATATATATGCATATTATCATACTCCTAAATAAATTCATATTTCAGGTGGAGGAGTAATCTCCACCTGAAATAATAATTATTTAACTAAAGCTAGTGTTTCTCTAGCTATCATTAATTCTTCGTTTGTTGGAACAACATATACTTTTACTTTAGAATCACTAGAAGAAATTTCTTTTTCTTCTCCTCTTATATTGTTAGCTTCATCATCAAGTTTTACTCCTAAAAATTCAAGTTGTTTACAAACTGCAGCTCTTGTAGCTTTTCCGTTTTCTCCAATTCCTGCTGTGAAGACTATAACATCAACACCATTCATAGCAACAACACATCTTGCTACATAGCTAGCAACTAAATAATTGTAATTATCTAAAGCAAGTTTAGCTTTTTCGTTGCCTTGAGCTTCTGCATCTTCAATATCTCTAAAATCGACAGAAATACCAGAAATACCATAAACTCCAGATTCTTTATTCAAAACTTTGTCGATTTCTTCAATAGAAAGATTTTCTTTTTTCATTAAGAAAGTAACAATTGAAGGATCTAAATCACCACTTCTAGAACCCATTGGAATACCTGCTAAAGGTGTTAATCCCATACTTGTTTCCACACATTTTCCACCTTGAACAGCAGAGATACTAGCTCCTTGCCCTAAATGACATGTAACTATTTTTAAATCTTCAATTGGTTTATTCATAATTTCAGCAACTCTATTTGCCACATATTTATGAGATGTACCATGGAAACCATATTTACGAACTCCGTATTTTTCATAGTATTTATAAGGTATAGGGTAAATATATCTATGAGCTGGAATGGTTTGATGGAAAGCTGTATCAAAAACTCCTACCATTTTTGAATGAGGAAGAACTGACTTGCAAGCTTCAATTCCAAGTATACCAGCTGGATTGTGAAGAGGTGCTAAATTTGAACATTCTCTAATTGTATCAACAACTTCATCTGTAATAACAACAGAATCACTGAATTTCTCAGCACCGTGAACCATTCTATGTCCTACAGCTTCAATTTCTTCAATATTAGAAATAACCCCATATTCTTTACTTAATAATTTTTCAATAACAAAACTAATAGCTTCTTTATGAGTAGGAACAGCATGTTCGAATTTATTTTTCTCACCATTTGCTGTATGAGTTAAGAAAGAAGTATCTTGTCCAATTCTTTCATAATTTCCCTTTGCTAAAACTGTTTCTGTGTCCATATCAATTACTTGATATTTAAGTGATGAACTACCACTGTTTAAAACTAAAATTTTCATACTAAAACGCTCCTTATTTATTAAATTTATAGCCTTTTAAAAGCTATTTTCAAATCTGATAACGACAATTATAGCACAAATAGATAGAGAAGTCCAGTGATAGAAGAGAAGTAATGTAGAATGAATTTGGTGGAAGGACATTATAAAATTATTAGAGAAATTTATACGACAGGAAAAGAAAGTAAAAATACATTGACAAAGTTTGAAAATATGCTAAATAGAAATAAGGTTCCACAAAATATGGTTGCCATTAAGAGTTTTTGAATCAACATCTCATTAGCAAGCAGAGATGTTGATTATTTTTTATTTATGCCTAATTATGTATATAATTAAGGCAAAAGCTATAATAGTGATAGCAGTTAAACCAAAAGAATTAATCTCATAGACAAATTTTTATAAAAATCTTGCCAAAAGAAAAAGCTTAATATATAATAAGTTAGAGAAAATAAAAGAACATGTACAAATCTAGCATTTGTATTGCAAAGGAGAAGGAAAATGATAAAAATAATCGTTGAAAGCCTTGCGGCTGCACACACAGTTAGTCTGCTAAAGAAAGAGAAAGGAGCGATAACGCTGTATGTGAGCATAGCGTGTTTGTTTATACTGATAATTCGGAATAGCGAGCTATGTAAGCATGAGTAATAAGCAAGCAGCACAGCTGGCACAGTTAAAAGAAATCGAAGAGAGTTACTCAGACGGACAAACGATGAATGAATTGGCTGAGAGCTATGAAGGAGGAGAAATAATCCCGATATATACACCAGAGCAGTTTTCGCTAGTAGGAACAGGAGAAACAGGATATGTAGCAGAGACCGGAAAGGTATATACATATAGTACGGATAAGACTTATATGTTTTATGGACAAGCGGAAGATATAACTAATGTAATAAATGAAATTGTTGCAGAAAAGTGTCAAAATATGGGGAAGGCTACTTTACTTTGGGATACTAATATGATGGGAACAGCAGAAGGAGAGATAAAAGGAGAGGTTATAGAAGTTGAATCTTTAAGTAATTATAGATATATTTATATTGAATCATTGTGTTCTTATGATGGGGGAACAATATGGTATACGGCTGCAGTTGAGCAATTTGCTAATCAATTAGTGCCAATGGATATATTTAGAGTGACAGATGCATATTATGGAAGTTACTGTAGGGTAAAATATAATTCGGATACTTCTATTAGTGTAGAAACTTCTTGGACTGAAGAGAATTTTTGTACGCGTAGTAGGATATATGGAATAGAATAAATAAATAAAACCTACACTTCAAGTTAAATGTAGGTTTTATTTTGGCAGGGGCACTAGGAATCGAACCTAGCTCTGGAGTTTTGGAGACTCTTATTCTACCGATGAACTATGCCCCTAAAATCAATCGAGTGCTTAACACTCACTCGATTATAATACGCTCTTTTTTCTTCTTTGTCAAGTACTAATAATAATATTTACGAAATCCTCTGAATCATTTTTGATATTGTCTTATTAAACCACATTTGATTTTGTCCCAAATGTAATAATGGTGTATGATATACTCTCATACTTTAGAGAGGACATACCGGAAATGAAAAGGATTGAACTTAGAATGAATGAACAAGAAAAATATGATGTAATTAAAACACTTGTAGACCATAATGGCAACAAAAAAGCGGCTGCTCTAAAGCTTGGTTGTACTATTAGAACCATTAATCGCATGATCCAAAAATATAAAAAAGAAGGCAAATCAGCTTTTATCCACGGTAACAGAGGACGTAAACCTTTACATACTTTCTCCGAAGAAACTATTACAGACATTATTACGCTTTACAATAACAAATACTACGATGCTACTTTTTCCTACGCTTGTGAACTCCTTGCGGAACATGATGGGATTTCTATTTCTCCTTCTGCCTTAACTAAAATCATGTATGAAAACTATATCACTTCTCCTCGAACAACCAAAGCCGTACGTAAACGTCTTGCACGGAAACTTCGAGAAACGCAAAAAGGAACTAATTCTAAAAAGAAGTACGACGAACTTCAAACCTCCATTGTAAATATCGAAAATGCACATCCAAGACGACCAAGAGCCACCTACTTTGGTGAAATGATTCAAATGGATGCCTCTCTCCACCATTGGTTTGGCAATAGCAAATCTCAGCTTCATATCGCTATTGACGACTGCACAGGACAAATAGTAGGTGCATTCTTTGACTCTCAGGAAACATTAAATGGCTACTATAATGTTTTTTATCAGATTCTCACAACTTATGGGATACCTGCCATGTTTTATACTGACAGACGAACAGTTTTTGAATATAAGAAAAAACATTCCAGAAAGATTGAAGATGATACTTTCACTCAATTCAGTTATGCTTGTAAACAACTCGGTGTTGAACTCCGAACAACCAGCATTGCACAGGCAAAGGGAAGAGTTGAAAGAGCTTTCCAGACATTACAGCAACGCCTGCCAATCGCGTTGCGACTAGCAGGCATCAACAACATAAATGAAGCAAATGCATTTCTAAACTCCTACATAAAGAAATACAACGCGAAATTCGCTCTTCCAATAAAGAATAGCAAATCCGTCTTTGAAATGCAACCAGATATCGAAACAATAAATCAAACACTTGCCATTTTAACAGAACGTACCGTAGACTCCGGTCACTGCATTAAATTTAAGAATAAGTATTACAAAATGATGGATAGCAACGGATTGCAAACTTATTATTATAGAGGAACAAAAGGTCTTGTTATCCAAACATTCACCGGAAATCTCTTATTTAGTACAAATGAAACAATATACGAATTGGACGAAGTTCCAACTCATGAACATAATTCGAGTGACTTTGACATTAAACCTACAAATGAAATACCAAGAAAGCGGAATATACCTAGTGCAAAACATCCTTGGAAAAGTCAAACTTTCCTTAAATTCAGAATGCACACTTTGACAGATTCCATGTTGATAACTTAACAAAATAAATGCCCCGGCAGACCGGGGCAAATAAATTTAATTTTTTGAGACATTTTCAAAAATGGTTGACAGGAGATTTTGTAAGGGGGTGCCTTGTTTTATAAAGGGGTCTATGCTTCGCTTTATAAAGGGACTATGTCTCGTTGTAAAGTGACTCCGCCGCATTGTAAGTAGTGTACGTCTTATGGCGCAGGGGGTGTCGCCTAGTGTTTGGCAAGTATGATAGAGGCCTTTGTGGCGTTTGTGCTCTTTGAGGTATTTGAAGTGTTTGAGGTGTTTGGGGATGAGAATTCAAGTTTGAAACAAGGAGACATATAACGACTTGACCGCTTTACCTATAAAAGAGAGAAGAAATC
>CAYXUA010000057.1:0-9345 GCA_964468015.1 uncultured Clostridium sp.
ATAAAAAACTTCTTATAACATTTTAATTATAAGAAGTTTTTATTTCTCCCTTGTGATACGAATTATATATCTTATTATTTTTCTTCTGTTGTTATCCCTTTTTATATTAACTTATCTATTATTTTGTCTATTGTTACTTCTATATCTTCCAGTGATATTAATTCTATTATTGATAACTCTATTTTTTCTTTCCATGTTGCTATATTGCTTCTCTCTACTACGCTTATTGTACTATTTATTATTCCATTTTCTCCTATTAGTGTGTGTTTTCCATTTTTGTTCTCCTTTGTTTTTCTTATTCGTATTATATCAAATTTTTGCTTTCTTGCTCTACAATAATTTCTTCTCCTTCAATATATGCATATACTTGCTTTGTTTCTTGTTCTTCTTCTTGTTTTTCCATTTCTTTTACTATGTTTGCTATTCTTATTTGTGGTGCTTCCATTTTTCTAGTTGCTATTATAGCTTTTTTGTTTCCTTTTGCTCCGGCGTGAGCTAAACCTCTTAGTACTCCTGTTACTACTATGTTACCTCCTGCTATCACTTCAGCTCCGGCATTTATGTCACCTATTATTACTAAGCTTTTTTCGTATTCTATTCTGTTTCCTGACCTTATTGCTCCTCTTATATATTTTGTTTCTGATATGCTTAAATCTTCTTCGAATGTGTTTTTTATTACATGTATTCCCATATCTTTTGGGCTGTCGAAGTCTACTTTTATGTCCAATTTCTCCTGTATTGTTCTGGTTATTTCGTCCATCTCTTCCTTTTCAAAGTGCTTTCCAATCACATGCAATGGTATGGTTTCTTCTTTATATAATTCTTTCAATTTTGGAAGTTTCTTTTCTAACTCTTTCTTTACTTCTTCATATGTTGCTTCTGGATTTATCTTCATTAAGTTTACATCTTTCTTTAAATTTATACTGATATTATTCATCTTATTCTCCTTCCATTATATACATTTCAATTCTATCGAAGCGTTTCGGTATAAGGAATAGCTGTCATATCTTCTTCTACTCCATTAGCATTCATTCCAAAGTATTCTGCAATTATATCTCTTGCTACTTCTGCTGTATAGTTTCCATGTCCTCCATTTTCTACCATTACTACTACTGCTATTTCTGGGTCATCAAATGGTGCAAATCCTACGAACCACGCATTTACATCTGCTGTTGAAGTTTCTGCTGAACCTGTCTTTCCTCCTATTTCTATATTGAAGTTTTTAAATACAGAATATGCAGTTCCTCCTCTTTCCAAAGCAACTGACCTCATTCCTTCTAGTATATAGTCTATATATTCCTGAGATATGTCTATGTTTTCTACTTCTTCATTGTTCAATCCTAGCTTTTGATTTACGAAGTTCTCTATTTCTGTCTTATCTACTTCTGTTTTGTCTGCTCTTAAAACCGATTTTACTAGTGTTATATCTATACTTTTTCCACCATTTGTTAACATTGCTATATATTTTGCTATTTGCAATGGTGTATAACTATTGTTACCTTGTCCTATTGCTGCATTTAGTACATCTCCTGGCCCATTTGTCACTGTTGCTACTCCACCTTTTGCTTCGCTTGGTAGCTCTATTCCAGTTTTCATTCCTAAACCAAAATATTTTGCGTATTTTGCTATTCTATCTATTCCAAGTCTATCTCCTGTTTCATAGAAGAAATAGTTACAAGAGTGTTTTATGGCATCTGATACATTTAAGCTTCCATGTCCTCTATGATAATCGCTATAATACCAACATTTCCACTCTTTGTTATATTTTTTGTATACTCCTGTGTCTGTTATTTTTTCTGTCTTTGTTATTACTCCTTCTTGTAAGCCTGCTATTGCTGTTACCATTTTGAAGATTGAACCTGGTTCATATGTTCCTGATATAGCTCTATTAAATAGTGCATTTGTTTCTAAATATTCATTGTATAATGTTTTTGATATTCCATTATAGAAAGCTTCTGGTGAGTAGTCTGGATAACTTACTAGTGCAAGTACTTCTCCTGTTTTTACATTTACTACTACTACTGAACCTCCCTTTGCCTCATAAGTTGATGAGAAACCTCCGCTTCTTATTTTTTCTATATTATTCTTTAGCGCATTTTCTGCTATTTGTTGCAAGTTTGCATCTATTGTTAGAACTACATCGTTTCCAGCCACTGCTTCTTTTGTTATATATTCCCCTGTTTGTGTTCCGTCTACCGCCATGTCTATTTGTTTTTGTCCGTCTTCTCCTCGTAAATATTCTTCAAAAATATATTCTATTCCTGTTCTACCTATATAGTCATCATTTGAGTATGTATCTTTTCTGGTTTTTAGTTCTTCTTCATTTATTTTTGCAATGTAACCTATTATGTGTGAAGCTAAATTTCCTTTTGGATATGTTCTTATTGGTTTTGATACAACATTTACTCCTGGAAATTCTGATGCTCTTTCATAAAATTCTTGTACACTTGCATTTGATATTTCTTCTGATATTTCTATTGACTTTGTTGTACTATATCCTTTTGTTTTTATTGTATATATTATTCCTAATACTTTCCTTGCATCTTCTACTGATTCACATTTTATTTCGTATTTGTCTAAGAAATAATTAAAACATTCTTCTGCTGATGCGTCTGCTGATATTTTGTATTTTGTTTTCCAATTTTGTATTGCTTCTTCACTTGAAAAATCAAATTCAAATGGATTTATTTTTATTGGGAAAGTATCTACATATTTATCTCCATTTTTATCTAGCACTCTTATTATTTTTAGTATGCATTCATTCAATTGTTCTGTTTCTATTTTAGTTTTATACATTTCTAGTGAGTTACCTAATTTTGTAGAAGCCAATTCTATTCCTGTTCTATCTCTTATTGTACCTCTTGCCGCTTCTATTGTGGTTTCTCTAGTTAGTCTTGTGTTCGATTCTTCTCTATATTCTTTTCCATGTACTATTTGCAAGTTAAATAATTGTGCTATTAGTATTAATCCGATTATATATACAAGCATTGTTAACATATTATATCTTAGTCTCGTTTTTCCATTTTCTTTGCTGCTCAGAACCAAACACCTCCTATCTTAAAAATATCTTGTTAATATGTTCTTACTTCTAAATACATTTTCCATATAATATCCTGCTTTTTTTATTAGTGGATATAGTATTATTGTTAGTATTACATTGTAGATTATTTCTACTATTATTAATCTTAAGAATGGTAATATTTCTACTGGTATTTTGTATGACATTATACTTATTGCATATTTGCCTATTTCAAAAATGGCAGTTGATAGAATTACCATTAATATCATTGTTATTCTACTGTCTTTTGAAAAACTTTTATCTAGATATCCTCCAATAAATCCTACTATTCCTAACATTATTGCTGATATCCCTATGCTTCTTCCTATGAAGAAGTCTAATAATATTCCGAGCTATAATTCCTGAGGTGACACCTATTGCTCGTCCTGTAAATAGCCCTATTACTAATATTAGTATTATAAATAAATTTGGCATTACATCTGCTATTGTGAACCAGCTAAAAAAGTCCATTTGAAGGAAATATATTAATATAAAAACTATAAATAGTACTAAAAATACGATTATTTTTTTCATTTTAGTCTCCTACTTACTGGTTATTACTAAGACGGTTTCTATAGAGTCAAAGTCTACTGCTGCTTTTATTACAGCATATCTGTCTGTTATATTTTTTGTGTTTACAATTTCTTTTATAGTTCCTATTAATATTCCCTTTGGATATATTCCTCCCATTCCAGAGGTTTCAACATTTTCTCCTACTACTAAACTTGCATCTGTTGGAATATTCACTGCCTTTAAATTATTGCTGTCCATTATTCCTCTACAAATTATTCCTTCTCTGGTAGTGCTAATTGTTGCACTTACAGAACTTGATGAATCTATTATTGGCATTACTTTTGCAGAATCTTCTGATACTGATATTACATGCCCTACCAGACCTGCATCTGCTATTACTGTCATATTTACTTCTATTCCATCTTTTTTACCTGCATTTATTATCATTGTGTTTGAGTAGTTACTAATATCTTTTCCAATTATATATGCTGGTACTGTTTCATAGTCTGCATATTTTTCTGTTAGGTTCATATATTCTTTTAATGTTGTATTTTCTGCCTTTATTATTTCTAGCTCTCTTTGTGCTTGTTCTAACTGACTAATTTTTGCTTTTAGTTCTTCATTTTCTTGCTCTAAATTAGCCACGTTTGTAAAGAAAGCATCATCTCCGCTTATTTTGTTTTTTACCATTATAAATGCATTTTGAATTGGAACAACAATTTTATTAACTGCTCCCTCAATATATGATAGCTTTTCTATATTAACATTTGATAATATTACTAGTATTATCAGTAAAACAATGGTAATAACTACTCCTAATATTCCAGTAGTATTATTTTTATACATTTACATACTCCTTGTTTTATCTTCTTTTTCGTGCACTTATTAGCACATCTTTTAATTTTTCTAAATCCTCTAAAGTTTTGGCTGTTCCTTTTACTACACAATCTAATGGGGCTTGTGCAACAAATACTGGTATTCCAGTTCTTTGACTTAATAATTTATCTAGATTTTTGATTAAGGCTCCTCCACCTGCTAGATATATTCCTTTTTCTACTATGTCTGCGGCTAGTTCTGGTGGTGTCTTCTCTAGAGTTGATTTTACCACTTCAATTATTTCATTTATTGAAGCTCTCATTGCTTCTTCTATTTGAGTTGAAGTTACTGTTACATTAATTGGCAAGCCTGTACTTACATCTCTTCCTCTTACTTCTATACTTGTCTCAGTCATTAATGGCATTGCACAACCAACAGCGGTTTTTATTTGTTCTGCTGTTGTTTCTCCTATTACGACTCCCATTTCTTTTTTTACATAGTCTATAATATCTTCATCTAGCTCATCTCCTGCTATTTTTAGCGAATGGCTTATTACTATTCCACCTAAAGATATTACTGCTACTTCTGTCGTTCCTCCGCCTATATCTACTATTATATTTCCTGATGGTTCTGCTACATCTAATCCTGCTCCTATTGCAGCAGCCATTGGTTCTTCTATTAAATACACTTCTTTAACTCCGGCCTGTGCTACTGATTCTTCTACGGCTCTTTCTTCAACCTCAGTAATTCCTGATGGCACGCCTACAACTACTCTAGGTCTTCCTGCATTGTATCTTGCAGCTACTTTTTTTATTATGTTTTTAAGCATTAATTGTGTTGCTGAGAAATCTGCTATAACACCATCTTTTAGTGGTCTTATAGCTTTAATAGTGTCAGGTGTTCTTCCTAACATTTCCTTTGCTTCATGGCCTGTTGCTAATATTTCTCCTGTTTTTATATCTATTGCAACTACAGATGGCTCATTTAAAACTATCCCTTTACCTTTTACAGTTACTAATATATTAGCAGTTCCTAAATCTATGCCAATATCTTTGCTTCCTAAACCAAATAATTTCACGAATTCTCTTCCTTTCTTACATACAAGTTTTCTATCTTCTGTACCTTCTATTCCTGAATATGCTTTCGAAATTTCCATCACCTATTACTATATGGTCTAATAATTCAATTCCCATCATAGAGGCACATTCATAAATTTTATCTGTAACATCATAATCTGATTTACTTGGTGTTGAATCTCCACTTGGGTGATTATGTAGTAATATTATTCGTGGTGCTCCCAGTTTTATTGCATCTTCTAGCACTTCTTTTGGTTCTATAACAGCAAAATTAGTTCCACCTTGTGATACTTTTACTATTTTTTGCACTATGTTTTTTATATTGAGTATTATTACTCTTGCCTCTTCTTTAGTTTCATATCTTAATTCTTCCATTACTAAATTAGCTACATCTTCTGGAGATTTTATTGTTATTTTGTTTGTGTTTAGTGGTTGTCCCATTCTTTTGGCAAGTTCACATACTGCTTTTAATTGTATTGCTTTTACTCTTCCTATTCCTTTTATTTTCATAAACTCGGTTATGGATAATTCTTGCAATACTCTTAAATTGTCTCCACACATATTCAGTATCTTTTGTGCTAGTGTTACTACACTTTCATTTTTGTTTCCTGTTTTTATTATTATTGCCAATAATTCTGAATTAGATAACTTTTGTTCTCCATATAATTCTAATTTTTCGTAGGGTCTTTCTAAAGTAGGTACTTCTTTTATTTTCATATTGTTCCTTTCTTTAGCCCCCAAAAACAATTTCTACACTTTTCTATATATAAATATTCCTATTGCCATTCCTATAATGCTTGCTATATTTATATTTATCATGAACCCAAATGTTATTTTTATTATATTTAAGTCTAATTCTAGTGGCTCTGTAAGTCCAAAACTTTGCCCATAAGCTAGCCAGCTCATTCCAGTTACTCCTTTTGCTAAATCCCCTAGCAGTCCTCCTATAACTAATCCTGAAAATATAAATACGATTAATATCCATATACTTTTATCTCTAACGCTCATTTAATTTCTCCATTTCTTCTTCTGATTTTTTCCTTGTATATTATATAAGGATTTGGGTATTTTTTCAAGTAGTTGGGCATAAAAATAGACATATTTTATATGCCTATTTTTATTTGTGCTATATCTTTTAGATATCTCCACCATATTCTATATATACCCAACCGTTTGAACCTGTTGAGCCATTGCCAGGGTATCCTTCTTGAGCACCAGCTACTCCCTTGCCTCCTGATCCTCCACTACCGCCATTACCATCTCCTGCATTAGTACCATTAGTACCTGCTGACCAAGAGCCAGGGCCAATATAGGTGTATCCTCCGCCGCTGCCTCCGGCCACCACCACCAGCTCCAGCTACTGTTACTATTATTGTTGTTACTCCTTCTGGTACTGTAAATGTGTATGTTCCCGGAGTTGTATAGCTTTCTTTTATATATTCATTCTTCTTATTTTCTTTAATAGATTAACTGTGTGTACAGCCACAAGGTTTTCAGCTTCTTTGTTCATTGACCTTCTCCCTCTTCGTATCTCTATTTTACTCTAACCCAACTAAATATAGTTTCATTCTTGATAAATCTGTTGGTGTTATATTTTGGTCTTTATTCATATCTGCTGCTATTTCTGCGCAGTTTGTTAATGTTTCTAATTCTACTATGTGTAGTTTTAATTTTGATACATCTGTTACTGTAATTTTTCCATCTCCGTTTGTGTCTCCTATTATTGCCAATTTGTAGTCTTGTCCTTCTAGAGATATTTTTGTGTCTGTTCCTACTAAATCTTCATTTGATAATGCTGTTCCTGCTTTATTTACTATGGTGTATTCATCTGCTCCAAGTCTTATGTTTTCCATTAAAGCTGATACTGTTGTGTTTTCTGGTATGTATTTTATTATTCTGTTTTCATTATCTATTGTATATTCTTCTGTTGTTACAATTTCTTGCACTGTAACATTTATTGTTTTATATATTTCTGGATTTTCATCTGAGCATACAGTTATTAGTGCTGTACCGATTGCTTCAGCTGTTATTAATCCATTTTCATCTACTGTGGCTACTTCTTCATTATTTGATTTCCAGATTATTTTTTGGTTTTCTGCATCTTCTGGTGCAAGTGTTGCTGTTATTTGTCTTGTCGCACCTACTATCATTCTTGTTGTTTCTTTATCAACTGTAATTCCTGTTACTACAACATTTCCTTCTATCTTGAAAGTTACAGTTTGTTTTTCTAAGTTTTCAGATTCTATTGGTTTTCCATCAAAAGAAACTATTATTGTATATTCTCCTGAACCAACTTGTGTTATATCTGGTGTTATAACTAGAATTACTTCATTATTTTGTATTGAATTACCTTCTATTGTAAAGTAGCTTGTAACATCTTGCTCATGTTTTTGTATTGATACATCTAAAGCTTTTCCATTTTCTAAGTCAGTAGTTAAAATAGTTGCTTCTATAGTTGCTTCTTCACCCTGTTTTAGTGGTTCTGGGTCTGTCGTTAATTTTGTTATTTCTACTGCTGGTTCTAATACAGTAATTTGGCAAGTTGCTTTTATTGTATCATCTAATGAAGATATTGTTAAAGTAGTTTCTCCTCTTCCTACTGCTTTTACTAATCCTCCTGCTGTTATTGTTGCTACTGTTTCATCTTCACTTGTAAATTTTAAATCATCATCAGTAAATGAACTTGGCACTACACTATATGTTATTATAGTTGATTCGTCTACTTCTAGTGATATTGCAGGTTGATCAATTACTATACTCTTCATTTGTATATTTGTAATCTCAAACTCAGCTTGGTCTGATACTTTCGTAGTTGTTTCACCAGCTGCATATTCATATGCTACTTCTACAACATATGAACCTGTTGTTATCTCTAATCCCGCATTAATTACTATATTAGCAGCACTAGAAGTTACTGTATTTCCTTCTACTGAATATTTTGTTTCGTCTATATCAATTCCATCTTTTACCAATTTTACATTTAGTATTGCTCCATCATCAATATCTTCTGTTATTACCGGTAATTTAATTTTTTGAACTACATCTTCTGGTAAATTTGTTGATTCTAGTACTGGAGTTCCAATTGTTACTGTTGGATCTAAGTTTATTTTAAATTCCATATATTCACTTTCTGTTGTTGAATCTTCTCTAGTATATGTTACAATTATCTTCATTCTTTTAACATTACTAACATCGCCTTCAACATTTACAACTATTGTTGCAGCATTTGAATTTACGGTATTACCTGATACAGTAAAACCTAATTCGTCTGTTAAATCAGTATTATTTTTTCCATATGCTTCTTGTGTTACAGTTAATTGTGTTCCATCTGCAATTCCTGATGTTGATACTTCTAAAGTAATATCATATTTTTGTGTTTCTTTGTTATATACCATGTCTCCACTATCTATTGTAAGATTATCTTCACTATCTCCATATAATACTTGTTCTTGAAGTCCAACCGCTGTTAGCAAACCTTTGCACATAGCACTGCTCCCAGCAGCTCTAACTGTCCCTGATAAGATTGCAATTATTAATATTGTTACAATACTAATTATTTTTATTTGTTTTTTCATAGTTCACACTCCATTATTACACATTATTCCTTATTTATATAATAATTTTTTTGAAGGATAAAGTCAATATCTGAATAATTGTAATAATTTCAAATCCTCTCTGAACTTACTACCATTTAAGCTTTTTGCGAATTTTATTTATTTTTTTACATTTATGTTACATTTTTATTACAAGTTTTTCTTGTATTTTTCTTCCCTTTTATATTTATTTGTGTTATATTAAATAGTACCTTTTTTAATCTATTTAAATATACTATAATATATTTACCAAATTTTGATTGTTTCATTTTTTATATATTCATAGTAT
>CAYXUA010000058.1:0-9217 GCA_964468015.1 uncultured Clostridium sp.
TAGAGCTTAAAAATATTGAAATCTAGGGCAATCCCCAGTCATAAAAACTCATACTTTTGCTAAATGCCTCTTGCAATTTCTTTTTAAAAGTGATATCATATTACCACAATAACGCAAACCATTGACAAAGCAAAGTAAATAAATTGCAAAGATATTAAGAGAGAATGTAGATTATAAGCTGGAAGTCTACTAATATAAATTTATTGAAATTTCACTTTTGAGGGTCTTACTGAAATAATAGTAGGTAAGAACGGTAGCTCCGTTATAGCTTTTGAGTAGATTAACTAAAATAAATTAGTTAATAATTTAGGTGGTATCGCGGAAATTAGACCTTTCGTCCTATGGTATAGGATGAAAGGTTTTTTGATTTTTATAGGAGGAAATTATGAAAGAAAAAATTGAAGAAATCAAAAAATCAGCTAAAGAGAGCATTGAAAAATCAACAGATTTAAAAGAGCTAGATGATGTAAGAGTAAAATACTTAGGAAAGAAGGGCGAACTTACAGCAATATTAAGAGGAATGGGAGCTCTAAGTGCAGAAGAAAGACCAATAATAGGTAGCTTAGTAAACGAGGTTAGAGATGAGCTAGAGGCTTTAATTCAAGAAAAAGAAAATAAATTTAAAGAAGAAGAATTACAAAAAGAATTAGAAAAAGAAAAAATAGACATAACATTAAGCTCAAGCAAAACTAGAAGAGGAAGCAAACATCCAATAAATAGAGTAATAGAAGAATTAGAAGATTTATTTGTATCTATGGGATATGATGTTGTAGATGGACCAGAATTAGAAACAGACGAATACTGTTTTGAAAGATTAAATCTTCCAAAAGGACATCCAGCAAGAGATATGCAAGATAGCTTCTATATAACAGATGAATATTTATTAAGAACCCAAACTTCAGCAGTTCAGGCAAGAGTAATGATGGCAAATGAAGAAAAAACACCAATAAGAGTAATATGCCCAGGAAAAACATATAGAAGAGATGATGACGCAACACATTCACATCAATTCGGACAAATAGAGGGATTAGTAATAGATAAAAATATATCTTTAGCAGATTTAAAAGGAACACTAGAAGTATTTGTAAAGAAAATGTTAGGAGAAAATTCAAAATTAAGATTTAGACCAAGCTATTTCCCATTTACAGAACCATCTTATGAAGTAGATGTAAGCTGTTTTAAATGTGGAGGAAAAGGCTGTAATCTATGTAAACAAACAGGCTGGATAGAAATACTAGGTTCAGGAATGGTACATCCAAATGTATTAAAAATGAATGGATATGACCCAGAAGTATATGGTGGATTTGCATTTGGGACAGGTTTAGACAGACTAGCAATGTTCAAGTTCGGAATTACAGATATTAGATTACTTTATACAAATGATATAAGATTTTTAAATCAATTTGATAGAAAGGATGATTAGAAAATGAAGTTAAGTACAAATTTTGTAAAAGACTATGTAGATATAGATGTTGATGTAAAAACACTTGCTGAAGATATGACAAAAGCAGGAAATGAATATGATAGTGCAGAAAAATTAATAAATGCAACTAATTTAGTAGTTGGGGAAGTTTTAGAATGCGAAATGCACCCAGATTCAGACCACTTACATGTGTGTAAAGTAAATGTTGGGTCAGAAGTGCTACAAATAGTTTGTGGTGCGCCAAATGTAAGAAAAGGTTTAAAGGTAATAGTTGCATTAGTAGGAGCTGTCTTGCCAGGAGATTTCAAAATTAAGCAAAGCAATATAAGAGGCGTAGAGTCAAATGGAATGCTATGTTCTATTGCAGAGTTAGGACTAGAAAGCAAATTCCTAACAGATGCAGATAAGGATGGAATACATGAATTACCTTCAGATGCAAGGGTAGGAGAAGACCCAATTAAATTAATGGAGCTAGATGATGAGGTAATAGATTTTGACCTAACAGCTAATAGAGGAGATTTACTAAGTATATTAGGAATGGCAAATGAAATTGCTGCGATATATGATAAACAAGTAAAAGATATAGATTTATCATATAAAGAAAATCCAGACGATATTAATCAGAATTTTAAAGTAGAAGTTAATACAGAGAATTGTACAATTTTCTTAGCTAAAAAAGTGAAAAATGTAACAATAAAAGAAAGTCCAGCTTTTATAAAAAACAGGCTAATTGCTTCTGGAATAAGACCAATAAATAATGTTGTAGATATTAGTAATTATGTTATGCTAGAAACAGGTCAACCATTGCACTACTATGATGCAGATACATTAAAAGGCAAGCTAGAAGTAAGAATGGCAAAACCAGAAGAAAAACTAACAACTCTAGACAATATAGAAAGAAACTTAAAATCAGAAGATATAGTAATATCAGATGGAGAAAAAGCAATAGGTTTAGCAGGTGTTATGGGTGGCTTAGAAACTGAAATAACAGAGAATACAAAAAATATAATTATTGAAGCCGCTATATTTGAACCTGTAAAAATAAGAAAAACTTCAAAGGAAATATTAAGAAGTGAAGCAAGTAGCAGATTTGAAAAAGGATTAGATTCAAATAGAACATATATGGCAATAGAAAGGTCATGTAATCTACTAGAAAAATATGCAGACGCTACTATAGTAGGTGGGATTGCTAAATATGATACAACAGATAAAGAAGATACAGAAATAGATATAACTTTTGAAAAAATAAATGCAGTTTTAGGCTTAGAAGTACCTAGAGAAGCGGTAATAGATGTGTTTAGAAGACTTGGATTTAAATCAGAAGTAAATGGAAACAACATACATGTATCAGTTCCAAAAAGAAGAATTGATATAAGAATTAAAGAAGACTTAATTGAAGAAGTTGGAAGAATATATGGTGTAGATAAAATAGAAGGAAAACTACCAGTATTACCAATAAAAACAGGAAGCTATAACAAAACAGTAAGACAAATAAGAAATAAAATGCTAGACCTAGGATTAAATGAAACTTTATCATATATATTAATAAATGACAAAGAAGCAACCAAATATACCTCTGATAAATTTGAGATTGTAAAATTACTAGACCCAATGACAGAAGATAGAAATACTTTAAGATATAGTATAATACCATCTTTAGTAAAAATATATGAATACAATAAAGACCGTAATCAAAAAGATATATGCTTATTTGAAATTGGAAAAGGTTTCTACAAAAAAGGTGAAGAATATGGGGAAAACACAAAGCTATGTGCCTTAATGTCTGGGGAATATCACCTAGGAATACAAAACAAAGCACAAGTAGACTTTTACATTATAAAAGGAGTTGTGGAAGAAATACTTGATTACTTAGGATATGCAGACAGATATAGCTTTGTAATAAAAAATGAAATACCAAAAGAATTCCACCCATATCAAACAGCAGAGATATCAGTAAATAATGATATAATAGGAATTGTAGGTAAACTACATCCACAAAATTTCAAAGAACCAGTATATGTATTTGAAATCAATCTAGATAAATTACTAGATAAAAAAGTAGGAAAAATGAAATACAAAGAAATATCAAAATACCCAAGTGTGAAAAAGGATATAGCAATAATAGTAGACAAAGATGTAGCATCACAAAAAATAGAAATGGCAATTAAAAAAGCGGCAGGAAAATTGCTTGTAGCAAATAAAGTATTTGACGTTTACACAGGAAAAGGAATAGAAGAAAACAAAAAAAGCATTGCATATTCACTAGAATTTGGAGCACAAGACAGAACTTTAACAGACGAGGAGATAAATGCTTCAATGGAAAAAGTAATAGCTGCATTAGAAAAAGAATTTGGTGCAGAATTAAGAAAATAAATAAAAACTATTGCTTATTTAAAAATCTTAATATATAATAAGGACATAAAATAAATGGCAATAGAGCCAAAGCAAATGAGGAGGAAAAAATGGAGAATATTAAAAGTAAAGGTGCATTTGTAGTTTGTATAATAGCAATAATATTAATTATTGTGTTATTAGTAGTAAAAGGAGGAAATAAAGAACCAGCTCAAAATAATGCTACAAATAATACAACAAATCAAACACAAGATTTAAATAATAAAATAGAAGAATATGTTACAAAAAATGCAGACGGAAGCAAAGAAAATACTAGTGAACAATTAAAGAAAACAAAAACAGTTGCCGGGGTGGAGTTAACAAATATTAGACTAGTAGAAAGTGGAGGATTAACTCAACTTGTTGCAGATGCTAAAAATACTACAAGCTCAACAATAGAAGAACTAGACATTATAGTAACAGCAATAGACAAGGATGGAAATACATTAGCTGAATTTGAAGCAAGTATATATGGACTAGGTGCTGGTAAAACAACAAAACTAAATGCAGGAATAACTCAAGACATAGCAAATGCATATGATTTCACAGTAAGAAAAAAATAGAAAATAATTATAAAATATTGAATAAATCCTTATTTTGTGTTATAACAAAATAAGGATTTTATTTATAAAGGAGAAAACAAAAATGGACAAGCATAAAATATGGGTAAGAATAATAGCAGCTATACTTTTGATAGCACTAGTTTCAGCATCATTATTCACAGTATTATATTATATATTTGCATAGATCAAATTTAAAGAGGTAAAAAATGATAGAAAATTTTCAAAATGTATTTCGTAATTTTTATGAAAACAATATAGTAGATTATTTAGAACTTTTGCATCAATATCCGATAAAATTAGTTATGTTAATATTAGACCTAGGAATAGTAATATTCTTAGCATATAAATTATTACAAATTCTAAGAGGCACAAGAGCTTGGCAACTATTAAAAGGTATAGTATTTCTGATAATTGCAACAGCTGTTAGCGGACTTTTGCAATTGAACATACTAAATTTCATATTGTCATCATTTATGACCTATGGAGCGCTAATATTAATAGTAATATTCCAACCGGAATTAAGAAGAGCTTTAGAACAATTAGGTACTAGTAAAATAACCAGATTTTTTGGAATAGATAAAGATATTGCAACTAAAACAAAAGAAAATATATACAAAATAGTAATTGCCGTTATGGAACTTGCAAAAACAAAAACGGGTGCACTAATTGTAATGGAAAGGGATATACAATTAAAGGATATCATAAACTCAGGAATATATATGAATGGAGATATATCACCACAATTATTAGTAAATATATTTACCCCAAATACACCATTACATGATGGAGCAGTAGTAATAAGCGACAACAAAATTGCAGCAGCAGCATGTATGCTACCTTTAGCGAGTGATAATGATATAGCAAAAGAATTAGGAACAAGACATAGAGCAGCAATAGGAATTTCGAAAGAATCAGATGCAATAGCAATAGTTGTTTCAGAAGAGACTGGTAAAATATCTATAGCAAAAGATGGAACTTTAATAGCAGATTTGAAAGAAGATGCAGTAAAGAAAATACTAATTAAAAATATAGTATCAAAAAGATTTCCTCAAGAAGGTCAAAAAGGAAAAGCTAAGATAGTAAAATGGAAGAGTCAAATAGAAACTAAATTTAAGAAACCAGAAATGGAGAATAAAAAAGAAGAAAATAAATAAACACAAAGGACGGCATAAAACCGTCCTATATTTATAGAAAGTGGAGTATTATGAGAAATATAAAGATAAAAATAGAATATGACGGAAAAAATTTTAATGGATGGCAAAAACAGCCTGATAAATTGAATATACAAGGAGAAATAGAAAGAGCAATATTTGATGTAACAGGAGAAGAAGTAGAATTAACAGCCTCAGGAAGGACAGATGCGGGAGTTCACAGTCTGGGGCAAACAGCAAATTTTAAAATGGAAAACAATATGCCAATAGAGAAAATACCACTTGCAATAAATTCAAAATTAAAGAAAAGTATAAGAGTACAAACAGCAGAAGAGGTTGATGGGAGATTTCATTCAAGATATAATTGCAAAGGCAAAAAGTATAGGTACATAATAAATAATGCACCAATAGAGAGTGCTTTATATAAAGACTTAGAGTTACATATATCACAAAGACTAGATATAGAAAAAATGAGAGAAGCGGTAAAATATTTTGTCGGCAAACACGACTTTTCAGCATTTAAATCAAGTGGAACAAGTAGTAAGAACAGTATAAGAGAAATTTACAAGGCTGAAATAATTGAGGATGGAGATAGAGTAAAAATCGAACTAACAGGAAGTGGATTTTTATACAATATGGTAAGGATAATATCAGGAACACTAGTAGATGTAGGGCTTGGGAAAACTAAGCCTAATCAAATTCCAGATATAATAGAATCAAAAGATAGAGGAATGGCAGGAAAGACACTTCCACCACAGGGATTGTACTTGGTAGAGGTATATTATGAGTAAAATGAAATTGGCAATAAATAAAAATAAAAGGCTTGATTTTTATGGTAATATATGCTAGAATAATGATATTGATTAATCGAAAATAGCTAGGAGGAAGCGTAATGGAAATTGTAAAGACAGTATTAACTATAATATATATGCTTGTTTGTGTATCTATAATAGTATTAACATTTATACAAAAGAAAGGTCAAGCTGGTCTTTCAGGAGCAATAGCAGGTTCTTCATCTTCAGAAAATTTTTATGAGAAAAATAAAGGAAGAACAAAAGAAGGTTCTTTGAAAAAATGGACTATAATACAAGGAATTGTATTTGCAGTACTTTCAATAGTATTAAGTATAGTATATGTAATGTAATTATATCAGGAAAAAATAGGCAGTCTTTTAAAAGGCTGCTTATTTTGCATATTATTACCAATTTTGGGAACAATAGCATAAGGTGATGAAAATGCAATCAATTTGGAGAGAAAATTCAAATAAAACAAATTATACAAAATTGGAAGAAAACAAAGAAACAGAGGTATGCGTTATAGGTGCCGGAATTACTGGAATAATGACAGCATATGAATTAACTCAAAAAGGTAAAAAAGTAATTTTAGTAGATAGAGACAGATGCGTAAGTGGAGTTACAGCAGATACAACAGCTAAAATTACAAGCCAGCATGGACTTATATATGATTACCTAATATGTGAATTTGGAGAAGATGGAGCAAAGCATTATTTATATGCAAACGAAGAGGCAATAAAAAGAGTAAAGCAAATAGTTGATGAAAACAATATAAAATGTGATTTTGAATATAAAGATGCTTATGTATACACAAATGATGAAAAGGAATTAGAAAAAATAAAACAAGAGGTTGAAACAGTAAATAAGCTAGGCTTAGATGCAGAATATTGCACTGAAACTAGTCTTCCATTTAAAGTGTTAGGAGCAATAAAATTCAAAAATCAAGCTCAATTTAATGTTATGAAATATTTACAATCTATATTGAAAATATTAGAAAACAATAATGTAGAAATATATGAACAAACAAAGATTGTAGATGTAAAGAAAAAAGAAGGAAAATACAATATTATAGCAGAAAATGAACAATATATAGAAGCAGAGTATGTAGTACTTGCAACTCACTATCCAATAATAAATTTTCCGGGATTTCATTTCTTGAAAATGTATCAAGATAGGTCATATGTAATAGCAGGAGAAACAAAAGAGCAGTTACCAGAGGGAATGTATATATCAAGCGATAGTCCAGTAATCTCTTTTAGAACAATAAAAGATGGAGGTAAATATTTACTATCTATAGGAGGCTCAGAACATAAAACAGGAGATAATACTACTTTTTTAGATGAGAATTACGAACAACTAGAGAAATATGCTAAAACGCTATATCCGGATTTTACAGTAAAATACCAGTGGTCTACACAAGATTGTATTCCTTTAGACAAAGTGCCATATATAGGAGAATTTTCGCAAATGTTACCTAATGTATATATGGCAACTGGATTCAAAAAATGGGGAATGACTTCAGCACATGTGGCCGCTAGAATAATAACAGATAAAATAATAGGACAAGAAAATGAATATGAAGGAATCTTCTCATCTCTAAGATTTAATCCAGTTAAAAACTACAAAGAGTTAGGGAATATAGTAAAACAGGTAGCGTATTCGCTAGTAATAAATAAAAGCAAAATTCCAGCGGAAAAGCTTGAAGATATACCAAATGATGATGGTGGGATAATAGAGTACGAAGGTGAAAAAGTAGGAGTATATAAGGATGCAAATGGAGAAATATATTTAGTAGAACCATATTGTACACATTTAGGATGTCAATTAACATGGAATAATCTAGAAAAAACATGGGATTGCCCATGCCATGGTTCAAGATTTACTTACAAAGGAGAAGTACTAAATGAACCCGCAGTACAAGATTTACCAAGAGAAAAGCAAGAGGAAGAGTAGTGCACATAAAAATGACATTGACTTAGGAGACATAATGTGTTATAATAATATTATTATTCGTATAATGCGAAGAATAAAAATACTTCTGTATAACAATTGTAAAGGAGGTAAGCTTTTATGGACTACTTGGAAAGAATTGAACGGTGGAATTCGCTAGTTAGACGAATTTCAACTATTGAAAAACTCTTGGCTACTAAAACACAGAGATTGGCGAATATTAGGCAGAAATGCCCTCATGAAGTTGTTGTACGTATAGAAAAACGGCAATCGATTGAGCCTGTTTCTAATAATATTCACATGAAATGTATTTTCTGTGGCAAGGAAACAATTGAAGAATCTGTTTTCAAAAATGCTGAAATTATAGATGTTTCTGAATTCAAAGCAAGAAACAGATATAACGCAAGAGCAAAGTTTAAAATTGCAAATGCTATGTTTTTAAGGATAGCAGAAAGAAAGCCGGAGCTTTCAGTAAAGGAAATTGCAAAAATTGCAAATGCCCAATTGCAAACTGAAAGTGAAAAGTTCAGAAAACTTATCGAAGAGAAGTAGCTCAGAAAAAGTAAAACACAAAGAGCAGACATATTTGTCTGCTCTTTTGTGTTGATATATATCCAAATGTTGACAAATAATATAAAACATAGTATAATAATCCACAGTAAATATCCAAAAAGTGGATTAAGAATGAGATTAATGTATTAAAAAATACGGTTTTAAATAAAAGTAATGATTCGGGAAAATAATGTTATTTAAATTAATGAGAGAGATTGATTAATAAAAAAGTAATAATATAGAGAGAATAAACAGAAGATAGTTAGAAAAATGGAAACGGTTTAAATATTGGAATATTTATATTTTATAGAATCATTAGTTTAAAATGTATTTTAAACTATTTTTTGTATGACGGGCATGTCATAAATCTAGGGTGAAAGTCCCAAGAGGCGT